>JANWKX010000028.1 GCA_025451145.1 Vampirovibrionales bacterium | reverse complement strand
CCACAATAAAATGAACCTCACGCCCTGCAACCAGTAAGGCATGATTGACCAAAAATTCATGTAAGCGTTTTTGAAGCGATGGGTCCACCAGCGGGAACTTCTACTCTTCTTAATAGTCCATGTTATATCGTAAGCGGTGTGGATTCTCAACCCACTCATCTCATTTAAATCAGATCCATAATATCATCATACCCTTTATCATAGATGTACTGTGCAGTTTGTGAAAAAGGAGATGTGGAAGTGACCGAAGCGGATCATGATCTTCAAGAGTCCTCTATTGAAAGAAATACGGTTTTTAAAAAAGTAAAGCGCTTCTCCTGGCCTCTGGCTTTATCGGGAAGCGCCTTGTTTCTGGCTGGAGCCGCCTTTAGTATTGGCCTCATCAACTACTACCATCCCAATGCTGTGGATTGGCAAAACCATGCCCAAGAAATCCAATTGGGATCAAACCCTGATTTTCAGCTCACGACCCGTGCCACGTCATCCGATCGACAGCTCTTCTCAGGTTCCTCTAACCTGATTGCCGATGTGGCGGAAGACATTGCCCCTTCAGTCGTTAACATTGACATTCAAAAACGAGGGGCCATGTCTCAATTTATGCCCTTTAACAGTGATCTCTTCCAGCGGTTTTTTGGCGTTCAGCCGATGCCCATGCCCCAGTTCCAAGCCGGATCACCCATTATCAAGGGGAATGGATCTGGCGTCATCATCAGTGACGATGGCGATGTCCTCACCAACAACCATGTGGTCAATGGTGCAGACGATATTACGGTGACCTTAAATGATGGCCGAAAATTTAAAGCCAGCGTCATTGGCCGAGACCCCTTTACCGACATTGCGGTTCTTAAGATGCAAGGGGCAAGCCACTTAAAAGCGGCTAAGCTTGGAAACAGCAGTCGTTTGAGGCCTGGAGAATGGGTCATTGCGGTAGGTTCACCCCTTGGGTTTGATCATACGGTGACCCTTGGGATCATCAGCGCCCTTTCTCGCCAAGTCCCCGATATCAACGCCAACGTCGATTTTATTCAAACGGATGCGGCCATTAATCCTGGCAACTCAGGTGGACCGCTAGTCAACTTGAATGGGGAAGTCATCGGGATTAATACGGCCATTGCCGGGTCCGGCCAAAATATCGGCTTTGCCATTCCGGTCGATACGGCTAAAAAAGTGGCTGAAGGGCTCATTCAGACGGGTCATGTCACCCGGCCCTGGATTGGCATCAGCATGGCGGAACTGCAGCCGGATTTAGCCAAGAGCCTTGGCATTGGCGAAAACATCAAGGGCGTTGTCGTGGCCCAAGTTCTCCCCAACAGCCCCTCGGAGCAGGCAGGATTTCAGCAGGGCGATATTATCCAACGCATTAACGGAACCGTGGTGACCACCCCAAAAGCCGTTCAGGATCTAGTCCGATCCAAACCCCTGAACTCAGAGTTTCATATTCAAGTGCTTCGAAACAGTCAAATGGTGGCCTTGGTCCTTCGCACCCAAGCATTACCGGATAACGCGCTTTCCCCCTCTCCTGCCCAGCAGCAGATGGAGGAGAACTAGGCCTTGTCTGACGGATGGCTCTCCCAAGTCATCAAGGCAAAAAAAGCACCAGATCCATTCAGAACTGGTGCAATCAGGAAAAACAAGGGAGAGAGAAATCGAGGCCCGATCAAACGCTGTCGGGCAATGAAGCTAACAGAGATCCTAGTGAAACAGACGGTTGAGGTAATCCAGAATTTCAGTATCCTCCAGCTCCGGATTCATTTGATTTAACTCCAGAGCTTTGCTGTAGTATTCTGCAGCCTCTAAACGTTGTCCCAAGGCATCCTTTGCCCGTGCGATATTGAAGCATGCCAGGGTATAATCCGGCTTCAGATGAAAGGCCTCTTGAAAAAGCGGCAAGGCTTTTTCAGGGCTAGTTTCTTCATCCAGATAAATAACCCCCAGGTTGTTATGGGCTACTGGATTCTCCTTATCGTAGTAGATTGAAGCCATATAAGCGTCAATGGCCGATTGATTTTCATCCAGTTGCCAGAGAATATAGCCAATATTGTTGTAGCAATCGGCATTTTTGGGGTCGATTTGAAGAATGGTCCGGTAAGCGCCAATGGCCAGATCCATTTGACCGGATTCAAAATACAGATCTGCCAATAAGGCCAGGGTATCTTGATTGTCCGGGTTGTAACTCAAGGCCAGTTGAAGGAAATCAATGGCTTCATTGATATTATGGTAAACCTGAAAGGCTAACGTTCCTAATGTTTGGGCAACCGTAGCAAGCCAAATGGCGTCAGTCCCATATTCTAAGGCAAGCTTATATTCTTCAAAGGCCCCTTCCATATCGTCCATCTTGAACAACACATAGCCCATGCTGCTATATAAATAGGGGTAATCGGATTTTTGGCGCTTGGCCTCCTTGAAATAATAGAGCGCTTTAAAGTAAGCGCCTGCCTCAGTATGAATTTGACCCAGTTGATAAAGGGTATCAAAGTCCTCACTGTGAACTTCAGCCACTTGGCTCAATGTATCAATGGCTTTTTGCGGGTGATTGGCTTCAGCATAGGCCTTACCCAGCTTTTTGAGCAGATTCATGTCTTCAGGCATCAGACACTGAGCTTGTTGATAAGACAAAATGGCTTTTCCTGGCTCATTGCGTTCAAATAAATATTCATCGCCGAGAAGCTGATGAAACACAGGCTCTTTCGGCATCATGCGGGTTGCCATCTCAAGAACACGCAAGGACCACCCATGGGCCTTGGCACGTTTTAGGCTTTTAAATGTTCCCAATAAGAGATAGCTTTTGAGATCTGACGATAGGCTTTCTTTTAAGAGCTGACACGTTTGACCATCCAGAGGCAATAAGAGACAGCCCATGAAAAATGTGACGACCCCTCTTAAGGCGTATAAACTTTGCTGGCCTTTGTTTTCACATCTCACAGATTGCTTTAAAATCAGGCTGCTTAAGGCAATATGTGCTCTGGCAGAACTCCAGAAACCTTTTTGAATCGCCAATTGATATTGGTGTTTAGCCTCTTCGCGAAATCCGGCCCGTTGTAAAAAATATCCCAAGTACAAATGTGCTTCGGATTGGGATGGATCTAAGCGAAGCGCCGTTTCACAGTAGAATTGAGCAAGTTCAAGATTAATCGTCCCTCGATCCCAAAGCGCACTGGCCAATTGGACATAGGCCTGCGCCAAATTCGGCTCCATTTCCACGGCCTTTTGAAAATACTGGATGGCATGATCCAGGTCTTGTTGCCGTGAATGGGCCAAATAACTGTTATAAAGTTTTTTCCCGAGTTTTAAATAATATTCGGCAGAAACATCCTTCTGGACAGGGACCAATGAAAATTGAGACGAAAAAGCACCATCAGGTTGTGGAGAAGAGTTGGGTTGTAGCATCTCGACCTCTTCAACATCTTTGCCAATATACCGGGACGGCACTCAAATCCCTTGCCTAGCGAACTCCATCCATAGAGACCCGTAATTTAGCTTTTCGTCAGGCAGATGGAAAACTTGAGACTGATAAAGGCTATATTTTTGATATATCCTCCATCGTATGGAGATTTGATGAATTTGCAAAAGAAATCCAAAGGCTTCAAGCCTCATATTGATTGACTTCTCTATGTCCTGGAGATCCAGGCACATTGTTTTGACATCGGCTGAAAATCGGGCTAAGCTCAGATGGATATGACCCACGCCCATCATCATGAGTGTTCTCACCATCACCCGAACCACGACAACATCGGGCGATTGAAAATTGTTTTGGCCTTAACCTGTATTTATATGATTGTGGAAGCTCTGGGTGGGTTTTGGTCCAACAGTTTGGCATTATTGGCTGATGCAGGGCATATGCTGGCCGATGTGGGAGCATTAGGACTTGCGCTGTTTGCCGCTTGGTTTTCTGAGCACCCATCATCCGCCCAAAAAACATATGGCTATTATCGACTCGAAATTTTTGCGGCGCTCATTAATGGCGTGGCCTTAGCAGTGATTTCGCTATTCATTTTTTATGAAGCCTTTCAGCGATTTAACCATCCAGCGAATGTAAAAGGCATGGCTTTAATGGGCATTGCTGCTGGCGGTCTGGCCATTAATTTGACATCTGCTGCCATTCTCTTTCGATCCGGCAAGGACAATATCAATATCCGAGGCGCCTTTATGCACGTGCTTTCAGACTCCCTAGGCTCCTTGGGAACGATTATTGCCGGCGCTTTGATTTTTTTCTTAGGCTTTAGCCAAGCGGATCCCATTTTCAGTATTGTGATTGCCCTCTTGGTTTTAATCAACGCCTGGAAACTCATTGGCGAGACCACCAATATTCTTTTGGAGGGGTCTCCCGCCCACCTCAGCGTAGCGGATATCGAAACAGCTCTGACGGATCTCCCTGAAATTCGCTCGGTTCATGACTTGCATGTGTGGTGTATTACCTCTGGCAAAGAGGCCATGAGCGTCCATATCGTTGTGGATAATGAGACCCACTACACCCCGGATCTGGTCAATAAGATTCAACATGTCTTGAAGCACCGGTTCGGCTTAACCCATTTAACCGTCCAACTGGAAACGCCGGATTTTGAAGAGGATGAAATCCATTTTTAATGGCCTTTAATGGCTGGCAGCTTGCCGCCTGGCTTTAAAGAAGACCTCTAATTGCTGATGACATGCGGCTTCTTCGACACCACCAATGACAAAAGGCTTCGGCTCATAATATTGACTGAGATCCAAAGCTGACCCCAGGGCCCCCTGAATCACATCGTAGGCCCCAAAGACAACCCCGGACACTCTGGCTTGCAAAATCGCAGAGGCGCACATGGGACATGGTTCCAAGGTGACATAGAGCACGCAATCGTTTAAGCGCCAATTTTGTCGATGGAGGCCTGCTTGGCGTAAGGCGACCATTTCAGCGTGTCCCGTCGGGTCAAAATTTTGCTCTCGGTTGTTCCAACCTTCTGCAATCACACACCTACTTTGGTCGACCACCATGGCCCCAACCGGGACATCTTGAGGCAAGCTTCGATTGGCCAGTGCGATCGCCTGGTGCATCCGCTCTTCATGACAATGCATGGGGGTATCCATAGACTTCCTTCAGCTAGGGGAGCAAGCGCCTTGCAATATTTTCTAAAATCATTACTATACCTCTGTCGAATGAGACAATCCAGGAGAAGAAGATGGGTATTTTGAATACACTGAAAAATTGGCTTGGCGGCCTGAACTTACAGACTGACATAAATCGCCCCATTGGCCTCAACACCCTTCACTTGGCAACTGATTCCCCTTTTTCATTGAAAGATTATCGCCCCACCTACTCACGCTCATCAGCCCCGAATATCCAAACCCCTAAAAAAAAGTTGCTCAAAACGGCCCCTGCCTTTGCCTACACACCGGCTATGGATTTTAGTTATCGCCATTTAACCGCATACACCCAATATCCGACGTTTCAAAAGCGCTTTTAAAAATCCTTAGGCCCTTTGAATATGAATTATTATTTAAGGACAATTTGCCAACGCTTCTGATCCCGTTTGGATTACAGGCAAAAAATCACTCAATAAAACCTGAGGAATAAGATAAAATAACGTTACAAGTATCCAAACTGGCGGTTTATGGAAGAGCAACTGTATCAAAAATTGGATGGGATCCTTCAAGAACAGGGAAGAAACGGCGAGGAGCGGCAGCAGGTTCGCAAGGCGTTTGAAATTGCGCGCCATAAACATGAAGGCCAACTACGGAAAAATCAGGAAAAATACATCGTTCACCCCCTTCATGTGGCCATTATGCTGGCAGGCATTCCGGTCGATACCGCAACCATCTGTGCCGCCCTACTACATGATGTGTTAGAAGATACCGAAACCACCCGTGACGAACTCCTTCAGGTCTTTGGCGAAGATGTTGTCACTATTGTGGAAGGGGTCACCAAACTGGGGAAATTTCAATTCGAGTCCAAAGCCGAGCGGAATGCTGAAAATTTCCGCAAGATGTTTTTGGCCATGGCCAATGATATTCGGATTATCCTGCTAAAGCTCGCTGATCGACTCCATAATATGCAAACTTTAGAGCATATGCCTCGTGAAAAACAGATTAAAACAGCCCGTGAAACCCTGGAAGTTTTTGCGCCCCTGGCCAACCGAATGGGAATGGGGAAATGGCGGGCCGAACTGGAAGATTTAGCCTTAAAATACATCGAGCCTGAAGAATTTCAGGCCTTAAGCGATCAGGTTGCCGGTAGTCTTCAAGAATGGGAGGACAGTATCCAGGAGATGCAGGCTAAACTCCAGGAGCATTTAGGGCAACTGCACCTCCATCCCAGAATTTACGGCCGGATTAAAAATTATTTCAGCATCTATAAAAAGATGAAGCGCTATCAAAAGCAAATCCAAGATGTCTATGACTTGGGGGCGCTCCGGATCATCGTCGACTCTGAAAAAGAATGCTATGAAGCATTGGGGGTTGTCCATAGTCATTACAAGCCCATTCCTGGGCGATTTAAAGACTATATCGCCATGCCCAAAAGCAATTTATACCAATCCCTCCATACCACGATTATTGGGCCCAAAGGTCGTCCCATTGAGGTTCAAATACGAACTCATGAGATGCACCGCCTGGCTGAATACGGGGTCGCGGCCCATTGGCGTTATAAAGAAGCCGGATCCAGTGTGACAGCCACCAGTGCTGATGAACAAAAGCTCTCTTGGCTAAAGCAGATGCTGGAACTCAAGGACGCTTCTACAGACGCCCAGGAATATATGGATAACGTCAAGCTGGATCTCTTCCGAGACGAGGTTTTCGTCTTTACCCCCAGAGGAGATGTCTTCGATCTACCGCAAGGGGCCACCCCCCTTGATTTTGCCTATCGAGTTCATACCCAGGTGGGCAACACCTGTACCGGCGCCATGGTGAACGGTCGGATCGTGCCCCTGGATTATCAGCTTCACAATGGGGATATCGTTGAAATTCTAACGAATAAAAAATCATCCCCCCGCCTGGATTGGATTAAGCTGGTCCAAACCCCTCATGCCAGAACCTGTATCCGGCAATGGTTTAAGAAAAACTTCAAGGAAGAGCATATTGAACAAGGCAAAATGCTCTTAGAGGCAGAATTGTCCCGCGCGACCATAGACGAGTTGATCAAAAGCGGCAAAATGGCTGAAATTGCTCAACAACTCAACTATACCAAGCTGGATGATCTGTTTTTAGCTATTGGATATGGCGAAGTTTCACTCCCTCGCATTTTGAACCGCGTCAAAAAAGACAAGCAAAAAGACGAAAGGACCTTGGCTGCCCTGGAGGCCCTCACCAGCCCCAATGCCTATCGTCGTCGAAAATCTGCGGCGAAAGAAGAGATTCAAGGCCTTGAAGGGATGCTGTATCACTTGGCCAAATGCTGTGGCCCCCTCCCCGGCGATCAGATTATTGGGGTGGTGACCCGCTCGCGTGGCGTGATGATCCACCGGGATGATTGTATTAACTTGCAACATGTCAACCCTGGGCGGGTTATGGAAGTCAGTTGGACCTCTTCTTCTAACGCACATGAAAATACGCTGAAGAAAAGCACCCACCCGGTCCGTATGGAAGTTCATGTGATTGATCGCTTGGGGATTTTTAAAGATGTCCTTTCCCGGATTGCGGATACCAACACCAATGTGTCTAATGCACGGGTCAAGATGCTTCCCAACAATACGGCGTTGATTGAGATTACAGTCGATATCTCAGACTTGGAGCATTTTGAAAAGGTGAAGCGGGCCATTGCAAAACTCAGCGATGTCATTTCTGTCACCCGAGCCCAAATTCGACCGTTAAAGCGTCGAGAATCCGCGGTTGAAGAATAATTTAAACATTCAGAATCAACTCATTTGTTCATTTCAACCGATCTCTAAAAATTGCCCTATATTAGGATATTCCAGCTCACCGTACAGAATAGTCTATACAAGTTGCAAGCACATCAAAGGTACATTTTCAGCGATGTGATCGCGCTTCAACGTGTTTGGCAAATCGCACTCCCTTGAGAATGTAAAATGTAATAAATGTTTAATGACCGTTTCCTTTACCTAAGATTTGTCTGATAATCTCAAGTAAATGTTTCAGTGGAGTATAATGCACACCTATGTGTGGTATTGCAGGTTTTTTCTCACCAATCCCAATCCCCAAAGAGAAAGCCACTTTCATATTAAACACCATGAACCAATATCAGGCCCATCGTGGCCCTGATGGAAACGGCTATTGGATTGACGACACGGGGCGCTGTGGCCTAGCCCACACCCGCTTAAGCATTATTGATTTGACCCAGGGCAACCAGCCCATGGTCTCCCCTTCCAGTAGAAATGTTGTAACGTATAACGGGGAAATCTATAATTATCGCGAATTGAGAGATGGTTTAGGCACAACAGACTTTCAAACCACCTCAGATACAGAAGTTCTCCTGAAAGCTTACGAAAAATGGGGCGCCACCTGCCTAGATCGATTTCGAGGCATGTTTGCCTTTGTGTTATGGGATGAAGCCCGACAAAAACTCTTTATTGCCCGGGATCGCTTCGGTATTAAACCTTTATATTACACCATTCAAGATGGCGTCTTTTATTTTGCTTCAGAAATCAAAACCCTTTTGCCCTTCGTGCAATCGGTTGAAACCAGCTTAGAAGGCCTTCAAGATTATCTGACGTTTCAATTCTGCTTGGGGCAAAAAAGCTTGTTTCAGGGAATCTATACCCTGGAGCCTGCTCATTTTGGCTATTTAGGCTCCGACTTAACCCTACAAACTCAGAAATATTGGGAAGTTCACTATGATTTAGATTGGAATCACACGGAAACCTATTTTATTGAACAACTTCGTGAGCGCATGGTCGAATCACTGGATTTTCATTTAAGAAGTGATGTTGATGTGGCCTCCTATGTGAGTGGTGGATTAGACTCCAGTATTGTCGCCTCTTTGGCAAAAGATATCACTGGACAAGAGAATTTCCTGGCCTTTACCGGTAAGTTTTCCCTTGATCCCAAATTCGATGAATCGCCTTATGCGCGTGCGCTTGCTGACAAGAAACAGTTGGCGCTTCATGAGAAAGATATTTCAGAGGATGACTTTATCCAGAACATCGCCAAGGTGATTTACCACCTGGACACCCCCATTGCAGGCCCTGGGGCTTTTCCGCAATTTATGGTATCGCAACTCGTTCAACAAAACGGGATTAAGGTAGTCTTGGGTGGCCAGGGCGGCGATGAAATCTGGGGCGGTTACACGCGATATTTAATCGCCTATTTTGAGCAGTGCATTAAAGGGGCCATTGATGGCACCATGAACAATGGTCATTACATCGTCACTTACGAATCGATTATCCCCAACCTGGTTTCTTTAAAACAGTACAAGCCTTTAATACAGGAATTCTGGGCAAATGGTATCTTTGATGAACGAGACAAGCGCTACTTTCAGTTGATTAGTCGTGCCAAAAAATTGCAGAACCTCATTCAATGGGATCTCTTTGATCAAGAATCCTCGTTTGCCCATTTTAAACAGATTTATTGGGGAGAAAATGTCGGTAAAGAATCATATTTTGACAGTATGACCCATTTTGATTTTAAAACGCTCTTGCCAGCACTGCTTCATGTCGAAGACCGTATGAGCATGGCCCACAGCATTGAGTCACGAGTTCCATTCTTAGACCACAGGCTTGTCGAATTAATCGCCACCATTCCTTCCAACATCAAGTTCCAGAACGGTGAGCTAAAACGACTATTAAAAGTCTGCTTCGGTAATGCTTTGCCGGATGCCATATTGAACCGCCAGGACAAAATGGGCTTTCCAGTCCCCCTCAATCATTGGATAACCCATAGCCCCAAGGTGAGAGACTTTGTCCATGATATCTTTAAGAGCCAAAAAGCCAAATCTCGCTTTTACCTCAAAGAGGGTTTTGAGATCGATCAACTCATCCAACAGGAAGGTGAATTTAGCCGTAATATCTGGGCATTACTCAGCCTGGAATTGTGGCAACAGACATTTCATGATATCCATACCGGCCCACTCAGGTTGGATTCGGTCGACAAAATACCATCCCTTGCAATTGTGTAAACATCAAAAAATAGGAGAACATTATGAAGATTTTAATCACAGGTGGTAGTGGATTTATTGGCTCTCATTTGGCCGATAGGCTTCTTTCACAAGGCAATAACGTTTTGGTCATTGACAACTACGAAACAGGGCGTCGAGACAACCTTGTGGCTCAGCCCAACCTGACCATTGTTGAGGGGAGCATCGCCGATGAACCCTTGATGGAAAAATTGTTTACCGAGTTTCAGCCAGAGGTGGTTGTGCATGCCGCAGCCTCTTATAAAGACCCCGAAAACTTTGTCGGGGATGCCCTTACAAACGCTGTCGGAACAGCCATTGTTGTCAAACAAGCCCAACGACTAAATGTCAGACGTGTCATCTATTTTCAGACCTCACTTTGTTACGGAACACCCCAAGAACAGCCCATCACCCTGGATCATCCCATTCGCCCGGAAGCAACCAGTTATTCTATCAGCAAAACAGCCGGTGAATGGTACCTACAGCTAAGTGGACTGGATTGGGTATCCTTCCGTCTCGCTAACGCCTATGGCCCCAGAAATGTGAGCGGTCCATTGCCAACGTTCTATCAACGCTTAACCACTGAAAAGCCCTGCTTTGTTATGGATACCCGACGTGATTTCATTTATATCAATGATCTCGTCGATATTGTCGAGATGGCCATTAAAGGCGTTGGTCAATCCGGCGTTTATCATATCTCCTCTGGGAAAGACTTCTCCATTAAAGAACTGTTTGATGCGACTGTGAAAGCCTTGAACATCACCTTGGAGAAAGAGGTTGAGGTTCGCCCAAGACATGATGATGATGTGCCCACAATCCT
>JANWKX010000027.1 GCA_025451145.1 Vampirovibrionales bacterium | reverse complement strand
TAACCGGACTGCTCCTTATGCAAGCTGGCCGGGTAGCGAATGTAATCCAGATTGATGCCATCAACGGGATAATGGGTCACAATTTCATCGATCAACTTATGTAAAAACGTTCTGACCTCAGGGTTAGCCGGATCCAAAAAGTAATGGCCATCTTCAACAGTTGAAGACATCGGATGTTTTTGGCTCAGGGCAGAGCGCTGCACATTGGCCCACTCGGGATAATGATGCAAAATCGGGCCATACTCTTCCAGGCTAATATCTCGATTCCCTGCAAAGAACGTCTGGAACCATGCATGGACTTTCAAGCCATGGGCATGGGCGATATCAACCCATTGTTGAAGGGGATCCCAACCCTTAAACTGGGCATGTTGCTCTGGCAAGCCATATGAAGCCATGACTTGGCTGGGGTAAAGCGTCTCCCCCTGGAAATAGGTTTCAAGGAAAATATCCTGGATTTTAGCGGAGACAATGTTTTGAACGGATTTTTCAATGTCTTGAGGCGTTTTTTCCACGGGCCTGACCCAAACGCCTCTGACCGATTGGGAGAAATCTGGAATGGTGTAGTAAAAAGCCTTATCAGCAAGTCGTCGACATTGCTCTGCCTTTTGTATAAAGGGCTTAGAGAGCCCTTCCTCAACCGCCATGGTTCTTAAATCCGCCCCACATGATTCGGATTGAGACAGTACCGCCTGATACCTGCGATCTCCTGAAAGTGCCCCGGAGCGAGCCCGTCTGATGGCGTCATCAACTTGTCTTAAGTAGACCTCTGGTGTGGTTTTGATGGTCAAGGTCATCAATTCAGGCTGGAAGGACACCACATCACCGAGCTTGACAGAGCGCTTTAACCAAAGACCTGATCGGCCATGGCCACTAATCACATAGCCATTGGGTGGGATTGGACTGTTACCGGAAGAAATGGCCTCCACATGATCGCCTAAAACGGTAATTTCTGCACCAGACTCATTGGTTTTTGTGGTGGCTCCATAGTCAGGCGAGTAAAGAATAAACTGGTTTGGCCCCCGAAACCCGGGTGCGTTTCGCCCAGCAGGATTGGATTGAGCTGTCGGATCAACGGCATTAATTTTAATTCGTATGGCTTCCACCAATTGTTCAGATGCGGCTGAATCCTCATCTCCTCCGGGTATCGGAAGCGTCTGAGAAAACGCTCTTGGTATCCCCATGAGGAAAAGGATGATTCCCAAGGCAATGTAAGGCTTAAAGGAATCCAATCGCAACTTCAATTTCAAGTTCATCATGAGCGAGGTCAATATCCAAATGATTCTTAGGACGAGAAGGGAAACGATTCGAGCGAATTAAGGGGCTTTTTTCTGGGGCGCCATATAGGTTTTATCAATAAACGACATCGGGGTCTGGGTTTGAATCGATCGGAATCCCGTTTTTTCAGCCTCCATCCGAGTCGTCAGAATGACGGCAACGGTACAAACTGTCACAAACGATAGGATTATCACAAGATAAACATTCCGTGCGGCTGCGAACTCTGCTTTTTTTTGGGCCTGTAGCTCTTGAGGTGTTTTGGCTGAGGTTGTCATCGGCGTGATCCTTCCCTCTACGATAGACCATGTGAGCACATTATAATGTCAAGCTTCAGCCGCTGCAAATGATTTTCTCAACAACGCAATGCGTTCAAGTCATCGAGGTCGATAACGCCACAGGATCTTTTGAAAAGGGCAATTGACAAGCATAGTGATACATCACCAACCCACTCAAAAGCTTTGGATAAAAATAAGTCGATTTTTGAGGCATTCGGTACCCCGATTCACAGATGGTTTGAACCTCATTGACACTGGGGGCATGGACCCAAAAGACCAGCGTTTCAGCGTGTTGTAAGACCTCATGAATTTCCGCTTCATCTCGGATAAACTGCAAAAAGCCCTCCTGCTTGAGATCATTGGCGCTTTGTTTCAAGATCGCCTGAAACACCAATTGATCCAGAATGGCCACATCCAGATGTCGAAGGGGCTCTGGGATTTGCGTCAAATCCACACCGACCTTCAGTTGATAGCCTGTCTTACTGCTTTTTCCGGTTTGCACCCAGAACAAGGCCTGAGAATCATCCGCCGCTGGCTCAAAGGAGGCTTCGAGGGCATTTAACAGTTTTTCAGCATCCCAACCCGCAGGAAACCGGTTGAAGACCCGGTGGGTAGGGTAAATACGCAAGCCGGAATCAGCCATATTGGTGAGAAACATCATGGTGTAATCCCACGGCAAGCTGCCATGTTCCGCGGATTCTTGATGTTCCTGATTGCGTCGCCAGTCTTGGTAGGCCAAGGCCGTTTCATAGCGATGATGTCCATCGGCTATCAACACCGATTGTTTTGCCAAAACCTCTGAAATGGATTGAATGATAGCCGGATCAGAAACCGGCCAAAACTGATGGCGAACCCCATCCTGATCCACAATATCCACCACCGGGACAGAAGGCTCATCCTGAAACAGAAACCTTTCGACCGTCTTAGAAGAATCGTGATACAACCCAAAAATGGGGCTTAAAACTGTGCCTGTAGCCTTCATCAAGGCTAACCTATCGGCTTTTGGCCCTCCTAAGGTGTATTCATGAGGCAGCACCTGGCCGGAGTCATAGTCGGCAAGTTGTAATAATGCAATAAAGCCTCGGCGCTCAACGGATTCCCAGGTCTGGGTATAGGCATACATGACCGGTTGAGATTCAGGCTTTAGAACGCCCTCTTGCATCCATTGTTCCAGGGTTTCTTTGGCGCGTTGATAGACTTGGCCTGCATCCTCTGTGGGAAGCTTCTTTCCCAGAATCAATCTCACCACGTTATAGAGGCTTTTTTCATATAATTCAGACTGATATTGCGGGGCAATGACATCGTAAGGCGGGGCGACAACCTCCGTTGTATCCGGAATTTTCGTCGAATCATAACGCAAACCCACAAAGGGACGGATCTGAACCATGGTTTGTCACCCCATCATCAAGCCATTACACTAGACAACATATTGCCTTATATTGAGGATACCATGAGGCACATTCGAATCGTTGCCGTCGGCAAAATCAAGCAATCAGCCAAGTATCTGGAAACCGGCATTCAGCTTTACCAGAAACGCATCGAGCGATACGCCCATCTGGATTGGGTTGAGCTACCCGAAGAATCGCCCACGCCTACTCGACCGGTTGAGCACATTTTAGAACGGGAAGCCGAGCAGATCCTCAAGCAATGCCGTTGGGCAGAAACAAGCATTTTACTCAGCGAGCGGGGAAAACAATTCACATCAGAGGGATTTGCCGATTTTTTGCAAAATGGAAATCCTCTCAATGGAGGTCGTGAGAGTCAGGGCTCCAACCGTATCATATTTATCATTGGTGGAGCTTACGGAACATCGACCCAATTAAATCCCCAGGTCACCCAGGTCATTTCTCTTTCTTCGATGACGTTTCCCCACCAAATGGTCCGACTACTACTTGTGGAACAACTCTATCGGGCATTTACCATTGCCAACAACGAGCCTTACCACAAGTAGACAACAGGGGATTATCCAGTAGATGCCAAGGCATCATTGGCGCCCTAGAAGAGAAGAAAAACTGAGGAATGTCCGGTGAGTGAGTTAAAAAAGCTAAAACGCACGGTCTGTGTTGACATCTGTCACACCCAAAGTTTAAGCGGTTTAGAACCGATTGAAATTGAAGAAGATGCCGAAGGGGCACTTTATCAAGTTGATAGAAACACTTATATCTTGGCATACGATTGCCAAATCAATGGCCGGAAAGTCACCACCACGGTCAAAGTGGGAAATGATACGTTATCAGTCGTGAAAATTGGTGATGTTCATAGCCGGCAAACCTTCTCGCAGGATCAATGGTTGGCCTCCCAGTTTTTCTATGGTGGCAGCAGTATCGTCTGCCGCAATTTCACCAAAAAACTGGATTATGCCCTTAATCCCAGCGGTGGATTGATTGAAGCGCTCTACGAGCTTTGGAGCGGTGATACACACCTTGGTTATTTCAATATGGAATTTTTTATCCGCTAATCCATTAGCCGAATAGTCTTGAAGGCCTTATCTCTTGATTTTACGGGATAAGGCTTTCAATTTGGGGAAAGGAGTACTCAGAATCCCATTGACCTCAGTCGCCTTTTACCCCTTAAAATGAAGACATGAACACATCACCTTCACCAATTATTCTCGCTTTGGATGTCCCGACCCAAGATCAAGCATTCGCTTGGGTGCATCGGCTCTACCCGAGAATCACTATTTTTAAAGTCGGTATGCAGTTGTTTTACCGCTACGGCCCTGATTTGGTGACTGAGATCAGGAACATGGGCGCCGATATTTTCTTGGATTTAAAGCTTCATGACATTCCCAATACCGTCGCAAAAGCCTGCGAAAGCATTTTACCCCTTGATGTTCGTTTCCTGACCGTCCATCTATCCGGAGGGTTTGAGATGCTTTCAGCCGCTCAATCGGTCATTTTCGAGTCCCGGACTCAGCTCTTAGGCGTGACCGCCTTGACCAGTTTAAATGATGATGCCCTGAAAGCAATTTACCCTGACTTTTCAATCACGGCGTCTCAATGGGCCATCCATCTATCAGAACTGGCTTTAAAAGCAGGTCTTGCCGGGGTGGTTTGTAGCGCCCAGGAAGATGCGATGATTCGACAGCAATGCGGAAAGGATTTTATTATGGTGAATCCTGGCATCCGCCCTTCGGGATCTGCTCGGCAAGATCAGCAACGGGTGATGACCCCACGCCAAGCCATGGAAGCCGGTGCCGATTACCTGGTGATCGGGCGCCCTATTCTTGAGGCCGAAGATCCTGAAGCCATGGCAATGCAAATTCAAGAGGAGATTCAGCTTGCGGCTGGTCTATCCCCCAGACAGGCATGAGACCTTTGAAAAAAGCACCTTTTTCATGGGATCCATCGCGCCAGGCAACTCTCTCACGGTGAAAGGCGAACCGGTTCCGGTGTCTAAAAAAGGCTTTTTTAGCCATCAGGTCGAGCTCAATCCCGGTGAAAACCGCTTTGTCTTCTCGGAGTGGGAATCAGAGTCTTGCGTCCAGAAAACAGAACGTCTGGTGATTTATCACGCCCCTCAATCCCTCACGCAGGTCATTGAAAAGCCCTCGGCTTGGCAATCCTTTGTGTTGCCTCAAGAAGACATCCACCTGAAAGCAGGCGCCCGTTTTACCGTTGGGTGCCTTGCGCCACAACAGGTCACTATTGCTTGCCACATTGATGGGATAACACCTTATCCCATCCCCTTAAACCCCATTAATGAACCTGTTGATAACCGACAAGGCGTGTTTGCCCAGTTACATCAGATCAAACAGTCCTGGCCCACAGACGGCGTCTTTTATACCGGATCGATTATCCTGCCTCTGGATTTACCAGCAATTGAGAAGGCCACCATTCAATATGAGGTTCAAACGCAAGAGCAGTATTACACTGTATCCGCTCTTGGGAAGTTATCGATTCTCCCTCAGACGCCCCAATGGGCAACAGTCAATCCCGATCATGAAGCGATCTGCCGGACAAGCCCGGAAGAGGGTGCCCGCCTGACACCCATCTTGCCCCATACCCAATTCGAAATCATGGGGTATCAAGGCGAATGGGCGGAAGCCCGCTTGGATGCCAACCAGTCAGTCTGGCTCCCCAAAGCGGATTTGCAGTTGATATCAAAGCCCTATCCCGATTTAGTGAAGGTTCCTCTCACCCAGGCCATGCCCAGCGAGACAGGGTTCACAATTCAAATCCCT
>JANWKX010000026.1 GCA_025451145.1 Vampirovibrionales bacterium | reverse complement strand
TTTGAACGTCTGCCTCTGGCTTATCAATCACATCTTTTGCCATTCAATTGGTCCTTATTCTTATTGTTAAATCATCGCGGTATTAATGTAGCAAAATTTTAGCACAGAAAAAATCAGGATTCGGCTTCAAAAGACCCCGCCGATAGTTCTCTTTTATCAAGATCCCTTAAGTTAGGCAAACCCTTCCGGCGTCTCATGCACAAAGGTTGCGTCATTAATGGCATCGGTTAAATCCGTATCAATGGGAGCCTCAAGCATATCCTGCAATTCTTCAATTTGGCGCTCCAACTGAATTTCAATGCGTGAACGATACAGAAGGTTCACTGTTTCACGTTGAATGTCATAGGTGAGTTGCTGGAACATCTCAAAGGCTTCACGTTTGTATTCAATCAAGGGATCCTTTTGCCCATAAGCCCTTAGCCCAATACCTTCTCTCAAGGCATCCAGGTTATGAAGGTAGTCAATCCACTTGCTGTCGACGACATGAAGCAGAATATCCCGTTCAATGAGACGAATGGGATGCCGATCATCATCGGTTTTGGCGTCTTCGATGCCTTCCATCACAACGCCATGCTCTTTTTCAAGCTGAAGCGCCACAGAGGCCAATTCATCTTCCATGCCCTGATAGACCAACAAGGCCTCTTTTTGAAACAGTTCTAATATTTCGCTATACTTTTTCCCTTTAAGCGTCTCTTCCGTGATTCGCTCGGAGAATTGAGGAATTCGACTATAAAGTTCAGCCAGCATTTCTTGTAAAGCGCCTTCAGGCCATTCTGTCGGATCCATTTCCGGGTTAAGATAGGCTTGAAGCTGTCGTTCCATCTCCAAATGAATCATATTGAGAATTGAGCCACGTAAGTTCAGGCCTTCCAAGACCTGTTTGCGCTGATTATAGATGAGTTCCCGTTGTTGCGTCAGCACATCATCATACTTTAAGACCGATTTACGGACATCAAAGTGATAGGCCTCAACCTTGCGTTGCGCGCCCTCAATGGCTCTGGATACCATGGGGGCATTGATGGGCACATCTTCTTCAATATTGAGGAGTTCCATCATACCAGCGACTCGATCGCCACCAAAAAGCCTCATCAGACTATCATCCAATGCCAGGTAAAAGCGGCTAGAGCCGGGATCGCCTTGACGTGCCGCCCGGCCTCTGAGCTGGTTATCAATCCGCCTGGATTCATGGCGCTCTGTCCCAATGATATGGAGCCCACCCAATTCGACCACCTTATCTTTTTCCTGCTCAGTGACCGTACGGGTTTTCTCGACCAACTCATTGAGATACTCTCGCGTGACGGAGATCGGATCGACACCGCGCTTCAAAAGCTCTTCACGGGCCAGAAACTCCGGGTTGCCGCCCAGGAGAATATCAGTTCCTCGGCCTGCCATGTTGGTGGCAATGGTGACTGCGCCTTTTCGCCCGGCTTGCGCCACGATATAGGCTTCCCGCTCGTGATGCTTGGCGTTTAAGACCTGGTGTTTAATGCCTTTTTTGGTCAGCATTGAGGATAATAGTTCTGATTTTTCAATGCTAATGGTTCCAACCAGTACAGGCTGGCCTGCTTTATTGAGGTCTTCAATCTCTTTGACCACCGCTCTGAATTTGGCCGCTTCATTCTTATAAATGGAGTCCGGCAAATCTTTCCGATCATCTTTACGGTTGGTAGGAATAACGGTGACTTCCAGGTTGTAGATTTTTCCGAATTCTGCTTCTTCTGTTAATGCGGTCCCGGTCATCCCAGATAACTTGGGATATAGACGAAACAGGTTTTGGAAGGTAATGCTGGCAAGGGTCTGGGTTTCATCCTGAATGTTAACCCCTTCTTTGGCCTCAACCGCCTGGTGAAGACCATCACTCCAGCGACGACCTTCCATCAGTCGTCCGGTAAACTCATCAACGATGACGCATTCACCACTTTCACTGACCACATAATCAATGTCACATTTGTAGAGTTCTTTGGCTTTTAACGCCTGTAGCAGGTGGTGGGCGAAATTGGTCCTTGGATCGAATAAATCATCGACTTGTAATAGTTCCTGGGCTTTATCAATCCCTTCTTCCGTTAAAACGACGTTCCGGGCTTTTTCATCAACAGTATAATCATCTTCTATCGTCAATTGTGGGGCCAATTTTGCCATGGATTGATACAGCTCCGCTGATTTTTCCAGGCGTCCACTGATAATGAGCGGGGTTCTGGCTTCGTCGATCAAAATACTGTCGACTTCATCCACAATGCCGTAGTGAAATGGTCGTTGAACGAGTTGTGAATTGCTGGCCGCCATATTATCCCTGAGATAATCAAAGCCAAACTCGTTGTTGGTGCCGTAGGTAATATCGGCAGAATAAGCCATTTTCTTTTCTACAAATAGATTTCCGCCGCGCTGGGTGGAAAGAACCTTGCCAACGGTTAATCCGAGAAAATTATAGATAGCCCCCATCCACTCGGCGTCCCGTTTGGCCAGATAATCGTTGACAGTGACCACGTGGACTCCTTTACCGGTTAAGGCGTTGAGATAAGCCGGCAGGGTTGCCACCAGTGTTTTCCCTTCACCGGTTCTCATTTCGGCAATGGCCCCTTGGTGAAGGATCATGCCGCCAATGAGCTGAACATCATAGTGACGCAATCCCAAGGTTCGTTTAGAGGCTTCACGAACTGTGGCAAAGGCTTCAGGAAGGATTAATTCCAGAACATCCTGTTCCAGTTGATAGTCTCGCTTATCGTTATCGGAGTGTTCCCGATTTTCGAGTTCTTGCCGGAACTTATTGGTTTTCTCCCGAAGTTCATCATCACTCAGTTTTTCCCACTCGGCCTCTAAGTCATTGATATGATAGACAAGAGGCTCAATTTTTTTGATTTTACGTTCATTCGGGTTGCCTATAAGTTTGGTAATAAGCTCTAGCATTGAAAAATCTCTAATCTTTTTCCTACTGACGATTTTATAATGCCCCATTCTAACACAAGGAAGCAAAGAATAAATTCGGCAAATCTGGCTTCTACCAATGGCCGAGAAATCTCTATGACGGGCATCTGCGTTGTCGCTGTGATGCTCGGCTCCTCATTTACTTCGTGTAAACTCCGGGCTCTTTGCCCAACTTGGCAGGCGTGCCTCGTTGGGGCCCGTAAAGTTCTTAATAACGCTTCATTAAGTTACGCTTGGCTCCTCGCATCTGCTCTTTTCTGAGCATTTCTTGGAGAGGTTCAGGAATTGAGCGGATTACCAACTTGCTCTCCCCGGGAAAAAACCTCCATGGCCAAATCTGTGGTCAGTGGGTTGAAATAGGCCGAAGCGGCCACCATGGCCCCGTTATCAGTACAATAGATTGATTCTGGGATAAAGAATCGCCAGCCATTTTCAGAGTGAACAGCGTGTTGGATCTTCATGCGAACTGCACTATTGGCCGCCACCCCCCCGGCAATGGCAATTTGATTGAGGCCAAGGGATTTTGCAGCGGCCATGGCTTTTTTGACCAAAACTTCAGTGGCTGCGTGTTGAAACGAAGCTGCTAGATCCGTTTTAAAGTCTTCGCTTGGATCTTTAGAAGCCATTTGTTTTTCATAGAGCCTTAAGACAGCCGTTTTAAGACCGCTGTAGCTAAAATCATAGGGATTATCCGTCCGGGCCTGAGGCAAGGCGAACGCTTTCGGATTACCGGATTGGGCCAGCTTATCCAGGGCTGGACCTCCGGGGTAGGGCAGTCCCAAGATTCGGGCAACCTTATCATAGGCTTCGCCAATGGCGTCATCCAAGGTGGTGCCTAAAATCTCAATTTGATTATAGTGTTTCACATGAAGGATCTGGGTATGGCCTCCGCTGATGAGTAAACATAAGAACGGCGGCTCTAAGTCCGATTCCAGGTAATTGGATGCGACATGGGCATAAAGGTGATTGACGCCCAAAAAGGGTTTTTGGGTCATAAAACTCAACGTTTTAGCCGCATTGGCTCCGACAAGGAGGGCGCCTACCAATCCAGGGCCCAAGGTCGCGGCAAAGGCATCGATGTCGTCCAGGCCATATTGGGCCTGATCCAAGGCTTCGGAAATGACAAAGTTGATGGTTTCCAGATGCTGGCGGGCAGCCATTTCCGGAATCACGCCACCGTATTTGGCGTGGAAATCAGCCTGGGAACTGATGATATTGGCAATGACCTTGCGCCCCTCTTCGACGATGGCCGCCGAGGTTTCATCACAACTGGTTTCAAGGGCTAAAATTTTCATAGGTTGTTTTGGAAGACTCTCTTGGGGACTTTAGCCAATTATAGAACCTGGCTTTTACGTCTGAATAGTATCACAGCGGTCAACGAAATGAGAAGAAGCGGCAATGAGGCTGCGAACAACGGCGGTAACACGCCATTATCACCCATTTGGACAGAGATGTGTCTTAACAGATAATAAAGAAACAGAATGGTCACAGCGGTCAGGAAGCCCGCATTGTTGAGCTTTCGAGGCGATGTCATGGCCAGCGGGATGGCGATGAGGGCCAAGGGCATTGAACTGAGGGGGACCGTCAATTTTTCCCATAGATCCACGAAGATATCCGGCTTAAAGTGCATGCCTTTTCGCTCCTGGATATGAATCCAATTAATCAATCCCCAGAAGGAAAGTTCCTTGGGCCGATACTCCTGCACTTCTCTCGGAGGCTGAATGAAATGCTGGAGTTCCAGATGATCCGCATAGGTGGTGTTGGAAAGCTTGTCGTTAGAAGCTACGGTATAAATATTGGCGTCATGGAGTTCAATGGCGCTTCTGCCCCATACCCCGGAACGGGCCTGAATCACTTGCAAGGTCTTGGGGTTGGTTAAATCAACCACCATGCTATAGCCCAGATTCTTTTTCTTAAAATGGGTGACATAAATCAGGCGTTTGAGCTGCTCGTCCTTATCAAACTGCTTGTAGGTAAAGTTGTCTTGGGTGGCGGGCAGGTTTTGCTGATTGATGGCAAAGGTCTTGAGGGCTCTAGAATATTTGGTACAGAGTGGCACGACATAGTCATGAAGGCCGTAGGTACAGACCGAGGCCAACAATCCAATGACAAAAGCCGGAACAGCAATACGATAGAGGCTGACCCCGGACATCCGAAACGAGATCAGCTCAAACTGGTTATTCATAGTGTTATAGACCATCAAGGTCGCCAACAAGGCACTCATGGGGATGATAATGGCCACGATCCGAGGCAATTGCATTCCGACAATCGCCATGGCAATATCCCAGGGAATGCCGTAATGTTGAAGATCTTTCATAAAATCCAACAGGGCATCCGAAAAAAAGAGGACCAGGGTAAAAACGACGATGCCCAGAAACAGGTAATCAATCAGCTTCTTAAAAAT
>JANWKX010000025.1 GCA_025451145.1 Vampirovibrionales bacterium | reverse complement strand
TTTACCAATATGAGCATGGCAATTTGAACGATGCCCAAAAAGCGCAAATCAAGCAGAAATTCCATGACCTTGTCATGTCGGATTTAAAATCCGTCTTGCAAACGGCCAACCCTTCACTGGTACAAGTTCCTGCCGACAGCCCCCAGGTCCAACAGGCCACCGATCAATTGTTTGATCAACTGGTCAAGGGTGGAGACGTGACCAAGGAAACCTTCTGGGGAGATCCTGAGTTTCACTACCATCCCTATTCGCCTCAAGCGTCCAGCAGTAATTCTTATTACAATATGTACACTGAATCCGTTGAGTTGCATGATGTCAATCAGCTCATCCGAAATGCTGGCCTTGATCCCGAAACAACCCAGCAACTATTGGATGCCACAAAATCCTACAGCCAGAGAGCCAGTCTTGTGGAATCACTCCCTATCGCCTATTTTTGGGGAACACTCATGCTGGCGTTTGTCTGCTGGGGATTGATCGCACCGAATGCTGAGATCTTCAGCAGAGCCGGTGATCATCTTGATCAAGCGATAAACGATTACTAATTCCTCTGGTTTATCCAAGTTCAACCGATCCCTAATTTTAGGGGTCGGTTGATGCTTTTAAATCAATCCGACTCAAAGAAAAAAGCAGGTATCGTCTATCCAGCCTTAGTGTTTAACGGCTGTTATCAGTGCCCCTTAAGGCTTTCTCGAATTCTTGATTAACCAACGCATGCAATCGGCTTAAAGGTTGGATTTGTTCCCGTAGCTGCTGGGCACGTTCCCAAGGCTCAAAGATATCCCGATGATTCATATAACCAGAAACCTCTTGAAAACCTGGACCATCTGCGTCATCAACGCCCCAAACCGTGGTGCGCTCCCCTCCCTGCAGGTGCAAGGTTCCCTGGAAAGATTTAACAGGGCGCGGAGGTCTTTGAGCATAAATACCGGAAAATTGGATCTGGGGTTGATAAATTTTCATTCAGAGATATCCTTTGTTCATTTTGCGAGAAAGACAACAAGAGATTTAGCGAAATGACTCGACTTAGACTTAAACCATATATCGCTCGTTTGTTTAAGCAGGCGAGTCTGAATGCCATCAATAGTTCGCTTCAATAAAAACACCCGGTCCCACAAAATTGCCCGCAAAAATTTTATCGTCAACGATGGAATGGGACATCAAAATATTGCGCCATCACGATAATCAGCTCTTCATGGAGGCCTTTTAAAGTAAGGCTTCTATAGAAGAACTGACTAGATTGGATATTATTTTGTGAGGTTTTACGTGGTAAAGGGTTTTGTAAACAACTTCTAAAGCAGATTAAAATCCAGTGCTACCGCCCCAGCCACCGCCGATGCCGCTGCCCCAGCCACTACCGCCGCCGCTACCGCCGCTATTAGAATTATTAGACATGTTGCTTAATATTTGCCCTAGCCAAAGACCTTCTATGAAGCTATTTCCCTGGGAGAGCGAATAAAGTCCTGTCCCAATATTTGAAAGAATAATAAGAAGAACTAACGCGGCGACAACACCTAATACAATCTCCCCGATTACTTCGTCATTATGTAGGGTCACGGCATCATGCTGATTTTGAATCTTTATCAACGCATTGACTGTATTTTGGACAGCCTGATCATAGTAGGATTGTTTTTGATCCGCTGGGGCTGTTAAGGCTGCCTGGAGACTGGGAAAGGCGTTTTTCTGCAAAATATCCTGGATGGTAGCAGCCGGATAATCACTTCTAATGCCCTTATCGGCAAGGAAGGTAATTGCACTCTGATCAAACTTACCAGCTTTTACGGCACTCGCGTCAACAACAACAACAAGACCATTATTGTAGTTTTTATCACCCACCTGAACGGTATTGCCTTCATACTTGGCAATGTTTTCAAGCGTTGTTCCACTGCCGACTTTCGGGACAATGACAACAAGCATTTGATCTCCGAATGTACTTCCGCCGAAGTTCCATTTTTGAAGTTGTGCCTCTAACATCGCACGTGAACTGTCTGATAAGAGTGCATTTTGTCCACACAAGTCCAGAATGGTCTGATTCTGACCTCCGGTTCTCGTGGTTAATGCAGGCAAATCTTTGATACTGCCGGGTGCGGCATTGGCAGGAACATTGATAACGGGGGTTGTCGTAGGATCAATACAGGCGTCCGGACTTCCTTGTTGAGCAACCAATGGGGCCGCCTGTGCCGCCGGAGTTGAAATTGCAACGCCACCGCCCACAGAGATACCAATGCCAAGCGCAAGCATCAACTTAACCATCCAAGCGGGGAATTTAGCATGGCGCCCTGTAGTCGGATGCACCGGTTTGTTTGTTGCAGCAAATTTTAAAGCGTGGCTTTGATTTAACCCATGTTGAAATGTATGAAAAGCCGCTTTTTGTGATGTCTTAAGGTATAAATTGGGTGAATTGATTTTCGATTGGGGGATAGCTAAATTCATCGTAAGCGAACCTTTCTGATTCCAGCAAAAATTTGAATCGTAATACTTAGATAATTTTTTCAAAAAGATATTAAAATTCCAAAGAAATTCTATTCATCTTTAATCATTCTTTACATCCTGTAAATCAAAGACCTACTTGACATAAACCGATTCCGTTCGGGTTGGGTGCTTTATGTATCCACCACGTCTCCCAAAAAACGTAACCAACAAAAGCGATTCCAAAGTAATCTCCTATAGAGACCATCCACTTTGGCTTGCACTTGCTCTCTACAGATCAAGGTAAAGCCATGCGAGGCACAAAATTGCCCAAGTTCTCATTTGTAAGTGGAGTGTTTTTTAGTTAAGAACCCAGAGAGGTATATTGTTCTGTATTATGCTAACGATTTTCCTTCATTCAATTAGGGCCTGTATTTTTGAAATTTTGAAGTGGCGCATTCAATAGCATCTTTTTCGAGTGACTGGTTTTTAAAGGACAGTTTATTCCCAAAGTCCATTTAAAAGGCCTATCCATGCAACCGATTGCTTCTACTGCCCTGATGGGGATTTCCCCATCAATCCAGCAAAACCAAAGACCAAAGCCGGTCGAATCATGTCAACGGCCGCCTTTATTCCAATTGGCACCTCATTTTCAGGGGCTTACCCACCAGGTTAAAGGTCGTCATTGGCTCTCGTATCATGGGTTTAGCACCGCCCTGGACCTTGCCAGGACCCCTTACATCGGCCAGTTACCCCGTGCCTTTGTCAATGCGTTTTCCAGCAATCCCAAGGGGGTGTATGAAGCCTTTAATGAGTTTGCCTCCATTGCAAGGGGTCTAAGGGGACCGGAACACATTGAATACCGGTTTACCCTTGGAGAAACACCTATCACACTGACGCCCATTGGTAGCGGTGATTTTGGCCAGGTATTTAAGATCACCCTTAATGGACAATCCTTTGCCCTGAAACTTTACCATGACTATCAAGAGGTCAAGAGCCATGGGATCCATGCAGAAAGTGCAGCAGGCGCCTATTTCTCACATTGGCCCATGAAGGATTTGGCCGGTTTTCTCTTTGGCAATCCCAAGGCTGGGTGGGCTGTGTTTGAATTGATCCAACCGGGTGCTTCTGCTCAAAGTCGGCGAGGGAAAAGACTCCGAGATTTCCCGGTTCAAATGGTCGATCAAAAGCCTGAAAACGCTGTTGGAAACGTATGGGTGGATTATGGTGTCGTCGTGCACCCTAAGCCCAGTCAAATCAAGTCATTTACAGAGGAAACCATGAGTGAAGGTGAGTTTAAAGCTGCGATTGCAAGTAATAACCTGAAGGACCAAGTGGAGGCCGCTGACAAACTTTATTTGCTGGACGGATCGGCCACCAAAGCGGCTTTCTATCTGGCCATGGCAACTCATCATCCGGAGGTTCAATCCGCCGTTGTCTCGCGAATCGGCTGCCTACCAATCGATGAGAGAACCAAAGCGTTTTATTTTGCCTTGGATTGCCCAGATCCCGAGGTCAAAGCAATGGCAGCATATCAAATCTCAGTGCTGCCTCAGGACGATCGGGAAGCAGCCTATATCGAGGCGTTTAAATGTCCTGTTGAAAAAGTTCAGGTGAACACGGCTTCTACCATTTCAGCCTTGCCTCAGGCCCTTCGAGAATCGGCTTTTCAAAGGGCCTTTGCAACCCATCGTCCAAAGATAACTGCGTCAGCAATAAGAGAGTGGTATTCAATGCCGGAGGATGCCATTGCCAGAACCTATGAACTTGCCCGATCATGCCCCGATGACGTTATTCAAAAGGCCATTGCCGAGGGAATTTCCAGTCTCCCCTCTAATCTAAAGCTTAGGGCATTTCAGGAAGCCATGGCCACTGGGAACCCCGTCATTCAAAAGATCGCAGCCAATCAAATCTCTTATATGCCCAATGGTACCCTGCTTGATCAGGCTTGTGAGATTGCGAAATCAATTTCAACTCCTGAAGTTCAAGCCTGTGTGGCCTTAAATATTTTCCAATTGTCTGAAGGATTAAGATATCCAATGTTTCAGTGGGCATTTGGTACAAAAAACCAAAACATTCAAGCGACTGCCGCGAGGCAAATCCAATGTCTTCCAGAAAACGTCAGAGAAGACGCATTTATGCAAGCCTTTGCAACGCAAAACCCGGAAGTACTTGCCACTGTAGCAAACCAAATTTCATCCCTTCCACCAGATTTTCAACCAAAGGCCCTTCAAATGCTCTTTAACTCAGCTATGGGCAGACATGAGCCACAGATCATTCAGGATCTCCAGGTTCAATTGACGTCTTAAGCGTTGGTCATTTTAATTGACTCCCAAAAGGCAATTTTGAGCATGTCATTGTTTTTATTGTAATAGGTGAATTGATAGAGAGAGATGAGAAAGGCGTTACGCCATGGGGCTGTTTAGTTGCATTACAAACATCGTTCATAACGTGCAGAAAACGGTTGAATCGCTGACCGACTCAAGCCAAAGCCAGGATAAAAACCAGGGTAAAGATTCTAAAAGCCCTAAAGTCCCCATGGCAGGTCCCGTGGATGTGCTCCACGATGCGCTCAACTTGGGCATGGATTTTGCCAACAAAGTCATTCCCGGGAGTCCTTTGCCTCATCAGGGTAGTCTTTCCTCAGATGCGAGCAAATTGAAAAGTGATACCGAAACCTGGGCCGAGTCTTGGCAAAGCCATGAGAAAAGCCAAGGCAGTGACTCGAAAGATCCGACGGTCCCCATAGCCAACGGCCAAAATTTAAAAAGTGATGCCGGTAAATTGTGGACTGATTTCACGAATATTTTCACATCGAGTTCGCCCGTACAAAAAATCGAATCCGTCCTCAATCTGCCATCAGATGCGGGTCAACTCAAAAACGAAGTCATAGACAAAGCCTTGAGTAACCCAATATTAGGCGCACCGACAGCTTTTTTAGCCTATCATCTTGGCACGGGGCAATCCTATAAGGTCCCCTTTAATTCAGTCGATTTAAAGGGCCTCAAGCTGGAAAACATTCCCGAGTTTAAAAGTAAGCTGGATGAGATGAAAAAAGATCATAAGACCCAGGATACTTTCGACCAGGAAGTCATATGCCAAGACCCCAACGGGTGGCAAAACTTTCAGTACGGGCATCTTCGGATCCAGCTTAATGGCACCATCAACATAAAGCCTGATGGCAGTTGGTCTTTTGATGGCACGGCAACATCAGCGGATCATCAAGACCCCTACGATTTCCCAGCATCGCCTAATCACCGCAGCTTTTTGGGAGAGGTCGAAACGGCCTTCGGC
>JANWKX010000024.1 GCA_025451145.1 Vampirovibrionales bacterium | reverse complement strand
TTAACCGTTAGAGACTGGCGACAAGGCAAAGACCAAAGCCAGCAAGATCGAAATCCCTCTTAATCCCCCCTAACACCAAGGAGATAGCCACCTATGCGAGATCCGTTTATTACAGCACTCAATGCCCAAAATGCGGCCTATAACTGGTTTAACGATTTGGCTGTGAATGCTTCAAACGTCTACACACCAGGGTTTCGTGAAAAACGGATGATGTTTTCAGATTATATCAATGGTGTGAGCTACGATGAGTTGCCATTCAAATCGACTCAAGGTAAATCCATGCCTGGACGCGCAGCGAGCAATTTATTTGTGGAAGGTAAAGGCATGTTTGTTGTTCGTAAAAAAGATGGCACCTTGCTTTATACCCGTTTAGGCGATTTTTCCTTTGATTCAGGCGGATCCTTGGTGAATGAAATGGGTTATAAACTCCAAGGCTACCTCACAGACCAAAAAGGAAATATCATCAATACCGGTGTTGTTCAAGCTAATGCCAATGGAAGCCCCAATAACCCAGGCCATGGGGCAGGTGGAACCGGGCATATGCCCACAACCGAGATTAATCTGTGGATTGATCCCTCAAATGGCAAATTCCTGGGGAAATATGATGAATACAAAGTCGAATCCGATGGCACGGTCATGGGGATTGCTGACAAAGGAAAAACCAAGGTCCCCCTCTATAAAGTCGCCTTAGTTGACTTCGTCAACCCCAGTGAGCTGGCCATGGTTGAAGACAGCTACTTTGTCCCTACACCGAAGTCCGGTGAACCTGTCGAAGGGGAAGGCGAATTTCAAAGTGGCCTCGTTGAAGAATCCAATGTCAGCCTCAAACAGATCGTCAACTACTTGACTCAAGCCAAAATGCAGTTAGATGTTGCTTCTAAGTTAATCAATACCAACAAACAGCTCTTACAAGAATCTCTCAGATTGATTCAGTAGACCCTCCTATAGTCATTGTCTTACGCTTAGACATGATCTATCCCGTCTTGATGTTATCGTGCGATATGGTTCTGCGAGTTCTTTCAAAAGTGCCTCATTGAGAGGCATAGGGGAGAGAATCGTCCGATTTTTAAAATTTCAGAAATCATAAATCCTAAGATTTGGCAAGTTTCAACAACCGTTTAAGATGTTTTTTCTTAACAATCCTTAACGCTCCAGCAATTTTCAAGCTGGAACGATTTAATACAACTAAGTTAAGGATATCCGCCAAGCTTGGAGTAAATCACCTATGCGCCCATCAAAACCACTTTGGCATCCAGCATTATTTGGCTTTAATGCCATTCTTCTTAATGTGAGTTTAGCCGTCACCCTATTTCTGAGTGGCCTGCAATTGACATTGAAACAAAAAATGGCTTTTTTGATGGTTATGGTTGTACTTTTTTCACCCTTAGCATACGCCAACAGCTTAAGGGCCGGTATCCAATACACCCCTAACAGCTACCGCGTCGGACCTGGGGATATTTTAAGCATGCAGGTCTATCACCAGCCGGATCTAGCCCAAACTGAGATTCTGGTTAAGGAAGATGGCCATGCCACCATTAATCCTATTGGTGAGGTTCGCGTTGCCGGTAAATCCCTTTCTGAGATTGATGAGATCGTGAAAGAAAGTTTAAGCGATCTCTACATCGATCCCATTGTCACCATTACCGTTGCCCAATCCAAGCCCGGAACCATTTATGTGGCCGGGGCCGTCAAGCAACCGGGAATGTATCAATTACATACAACCAGTCCGACAAAAGGGCAGTCTTCAAATCAAGGCATTAGCAAGAATGATCTTCGCCTGTCCAATGTGTTGTCAAACGCTGGAGGCGTATTACTGAATGCGGATTTATCCGGAATAGAAGTTAAAAAAGCCTATACCGGTGATGTGATTCACGTTAATCTGTGGAATATGCTGAAGACCGGGGATTCAAGCGACGATATTCTCTTGCAATCAGGTGATTCGGTTTTTGTCCCTGGAACCGATAAAATTAGCCTCTCCGATGAGGATTACAAACTTTTGCTACGTTCTTCTATCGGGCCAGGAAGCTTCCCGGTTCGGATTATCGGGGACGTGACAACGCCGGGCCTTTATGATTTATCCGGCTTATCGCCCAATCTAAATACAGTTATCGCCAAGGCGGGTGGCTATAAAGTAGGGGCCAATACAAAGCTCATTGCGATTCGTCGTTTTGAGAATGATACGGCGACAACGCTATACGTTGATCTTGAGAAAGCTGATACCGTCTTAAAACCGAATGATGTCGTTTTAGTCACCCCTAAAAAGCTTTTTAAAGCGGGCCAGTTTATGCAAGCTGTGGCCATGCTTCTTTCACCCTTTACCAGTGCAGCATCAGCAGCCTTTGGTGTCGCCTGGGTAACCGGACTGAGGAAATAAGTGATGAGCCAACACCCCAAAAGCCTTTCGATAATCATCTTTTAATAAGGAGTCAATACCGTGGTCAGTCAATCACCCCAAGAGAAAATCCTCTCTCGATATAATCCTAAACCTAAAAAAGCTGCCCGCTCCATGGAAGGCTTATTGTTTATTGGGGTAGCAGCGGCAATCTGGATTTGGGTCAGTATTTACGCTTCAACGGTTTATCAGCCCAAATATGCCGCAAAATCACTCGTCTTAATTAAAGATTCTGCCATTACCAGTCATTACGTGGTTCCGGCTGAAAATTACGCGATTCAGACCACGTCTTCCAGTTCCGCCAACCCGGTTTTGAACACCATGGGGCTGCTCAAGTCAGAAGCCATCAGCCAGGCTTTGTATGACTACTTGCAAAAGAACCATCCGGAAGAATTACAAAAACACCTCATTAAAACAAAAGCACAGTGGGATCGGTTTTATAGCGATGGAAAAGCCTTTATTAAAGCCAAAAATCAGCCTGGAACCGATTTAATTACCATACAATTTAGCTGGCATGCCCCCATCATTGCCAAAGAGGGGTTGGATACGATTTTAAGAGCTTTCTCCAATGCCAGTCTCAACCTGAATCGATCCGAACAACATAGCAAAAGCATCTACCTGGAAGCGCAGGTGGGTGATATTGCCAAGGCCCTTGAGAAAGTCCGACAAGAAAAAAGCCGCTATAAAGAGGCTGTTGGGTCAGTGAACCTCGCCAAAGAAAGTGATACTTTGGCAACCCAAGGCATCGAAATGGCAACCCGCCTCAGCCAGGTTGAAGCCACAGCCCAAGGTAAGGAAGCAGAATTCAAGCGATATGAAAAAATGCTGGGAATGCCTTCAGATGATGCCATAACCGCATCCGCATTAGGGCTTAACAAAACATTAAGCAAACTTCAGGATCAACTCTATCAACTCAACCAGCGCAATGCTGAACTCAGAACTACCTTGACCGAGAAAAACCCCAAATTAAAAGAGATCCAATCTCAGATTCAATCCGTTAAGCTGGATATTCAGAATGAATTGAACCGCACCCTCGGTTCAAATGCTCAAGTCGGAAATCATGTCGCCATTGCCGATGAAGGCAGAGGCAATATTATCCGACTGATGGCGACTGCCCAGGCTGAAGCCATCAACTTGAATACCGAGGCCAACGTTTTACGCGAACGAATGGCTGAAATTGATCAACAAATCAAGGATTTTCCCAACAAAGAGGAAGCCTTGGCCAACCTGGATGAAAAAGAGCGCTCGCTAAGTAGTGCTTTAAGCGCCGTTCGACAAAAGGAAATTGAAGCCAAGCTGAAAGAGGCTGAAACCCTGAGTAACGTTTTTGTGGTCGACCAACCCCAGCTTCCCACCAAGGTTAAATTCCCCGATCAGATCCAATTATTGATTTTAGGGATTCTCTTTGGCATAGCGGCAGGTGTGGGTGCCGTGGCCCTGAAGCGTAGCTTGCTCAAGGCAGACTTAACTGTTCAATCTCCTCAAGTACCGGATTTGTGTGAAGTTGAATCGACAAAACCCGATAGTCTTCCCAACTATGCTTACAAGAAAAATTTGTATGCCTCTGTTCCACAAGGATCCGCGATTCGTGAAAAAAATATCGGAAGCTTAAAGGCACGGCTCCAAAAGGGGCTGAGTGAATCCAAAGACGGCCAGAATCAAAACGGCCATCAAGGCTCGATCTATTTTATGACCTCCAATAACTAGGTAACCTATCGTGAGCGCAGTCCAGTCTCTCAAATATTCTCTACAACAACCAGTGCTCTGGGCTGCACTGTTTCTTGCCATCATCACCTGCCCTATTCTGGCTTACATGGTGCTGCCTGCCATGGGAATCACAACACCGGCCCATTTGCTCAGCCTTCCGCATTTGGCCCTTGGAATGGGCCTAATAATTGCCGGCTTTGGTTATTTCTGTTTTTTTCAGTACGTGACCCGACATCCCGTCGTCCTGGTGTATTTTTATCTGCTGGTTTGGCCTGTTTTAAACTGGGTTGAATTGACCTTAAGTCAGAATTTTGGCCTTAACCTGCACCTAAGACCCATTCTTCTTTTAATGATTGCCGCGCCATTAATCCGGCAAATGTTGGTGAACCGGCGCTTTTTTGGGCGTATCATCCCCCATTTCAAATACTATGCCATTTTTTGGGTGATTTTAGTCAGTTATTTCTTTCTTTTCAATCAGCATGCCCATGATCCCCAGTTAGGCGGCCAAGGCATCTTATCTGAAGGGGCAGTGGATATTATCCAGATATTTGCTTATACGTACTGTCTTTTGGGCATTATCGCTGCGGCATCCACATCATTTACCCATGAAAACGCCAACGATATTTTTGATCAATTAAACCGATGGCTGTTAGTCATTACCGGTATTGAGGCCCTGATTACCATTATCGGCTACCCGTTTGGCGTGCTGAGTATCAGGCTGGACGGTTTCCAAAGAGCCTTTGGAATTTTCAGCCACCCCAACCCTTATGCCCACCATATGGGCATCCTATTGATTTATATGATTGGCTTGTTTTGTTATTACCAGAACGAAAACAAATCCCGATTGCCAAACTGGCTTTTGATCGGTAGTATTGCGGTCAATTTGCTGGCATTTTTACTGGGACTCTCTAAAACCGCCATTGCGGTATTTAGTTTGTCTACCTTAGTTTTGTGCCTCATCACCATGCCAGCCTCCTGGATGAAACAAACGGCACTACGCTTTTTAGGCTTAGCCATCGTGATTATCCCCCTGGGATTATGGGCATTTGAACATATTACCTCTCAAAGCTTTTTTGATTTGATTTCGGCCCGTCTAGAGGATCAAACCAGTATGAATTGGCGACTTGAAATCTGGAATGATTTGGTTGCCGGGATTCAAGGCATTCCCGCTATTATTGGCCATGGTTTTACATCAGCCAATGAATTGGTCTACCAACTGACCTATAATAACCAACATAACGCCAAGCCCCTGATGATGGTTCACAACGCTTATATCGCTCTGGTCTATGATATGGGGGTCTTTGGATTAACCTTTTTTGCGGCAGCCATTGCGCTTCTTGTGAAAGCCGGCCAAATGCTCCTCCATCCCCTTAAACAAGGGAGTAGGGCACTAACGGGGGCCATCATTGCGCTAACCCTTTATTTTCTGCTGGTCTGTGGCTTTGATGAAATGTCCTATATGTTTGATGCCCCACAGCTATTTTGGGTGCTGGTCACCCTGTTATACTGCCATAGCCTGAGGGAGTCGGTGGTATGCTAAACGCTAGTCATATCTCAAAAGGCATGCTCACCGGAGCAGGCAGTGTGGTTCTGAAGACGTGCCTCAATATTATTTTAATTCCCATTATTATTCAGCTTCTTGGGCTTCAAGCATTCAGTCTTTATGTGATTGCTTTGAGTCTTTTGGAATTGGGGCTGATTTTTGACCTTGGTATTACCGCCGCGTTAATTAAGCTTTTAACGACTGAAAAACGTCAAATACTCAAGGCGGTTGGGCATACCTTGTATTCAGGAATGGCGCTATTGGTTTTAGGCTTAGGATTGTTATTGGTACCCATGGCTCAAACCCTTTTTCATATTCCAGCACTCCTGACCGACATCAGCCGATTCACTATGACTTTGGTGGTGGCGGAAATCGCTTTAACACTCTATTCCTTTTACTATCGTGCCATTGCCCTTTCTCATTGCAAGAACGAGTGGGTGAACCTCAATGAAACGCGCTTCATTCTGATTTCAAGCCTGCTGGGAATCGGTGCTATTTTTTCAGGCTATGGATTAATTGGGTTATTTTCGGGGAGGGTTATTGCATCCGCTATTAGGACCTTTCAATTGATTCGATTTGCCGGCCTGTTAGAATCACAGGAGCCATTGTTCCGGTTTAGCCTCAATATTGAAGCCTTAAAATGCCTGCTCCATCAAAGTGCCCACTCCTTCATGGTCAATCTCAGTGTGTTGGTGTCTCATAAAATCGATAACCTGGTCATTGCCTTCTTTCTGCCTCTGGAAATGGTCGGAATTTACGAGATTGCGTTTCGATTCCTGGCCGTTATTACCCAAATTGCCCAAAAGGTTGCAGAGGTCGCCTTTCCCTTGTTTGCCCAGTGGATTCCCATTGGAAATACAGAGGCCACAAAGCGGCTTTTTATCAAAATTAGTCGAATCAATAATGCTTTGGCCGGCGTGGGACTCATCCTGATTGTCCTGTTTTATCCCTCCCTGTTTGAATTATTTGCCTCAGGTAAGATTCCGATGGACAAGACCCTCCCAATCCTGGCAATTGCGGTCCCGGCCACATGGAGTGGCGTGCTTCAAATGCCTGCCGGGTATTACCTTTATACCTCTGGCAATGAACGATATTTAACAATTTCAAGTTTGATTGCCGCAGGATTGAACCTGCTTCTGAGTGTGATTTTGGTTCAATATTGGGGCATTGTTGGGGTAGCGCTGGGGACATTGTTACCTCAAGTGATTCAACACCAGGTTTTCCTGATTCGACCTGTTTGCAAGCTTATGGGAATCTCTACTCTGGATTACATCAAGTCCGTTCATTTATCCAACTTCCTCCCGTTCGTGGGTGTCTCCATTTATGCGGGACTCGTGACGATTGCAACCGCTTGGCAACCCCTCTCAGGAGCGTTATTAATGATGTTAGGGGGATTCGGTGTTGGCATTGGGGTAACGATGTGGCTTTCCCTCAAGGAATCCCAGGCTGAAAGAAAGTTAATCCTGGATAAACTAGAAGCCGCTTATATACCACTGACCCAAAAATGGGGCAGGCTGACAGGAGGTTTGTCCAATGGTTAGCCAGTTCAACGAGCTTGTTTCGATTATTATGCCTGCCTATAACGCGGAGCGCTTTATTGCCGAATCCATCGAATCGGTTCTCGCCCAAACCTACCCTCACTGGGAGCTGATCATTATCGATGATGCCTCATCGGATAACACACCGGGAATGATTCAACAGTATCCCGATTCGAGAATTCAGTATATCCGGGTCTCCAGAATCGGCTCGCCCGCTGGCGTTCGTAACCATGGGTTACGATTAGCTAAGGGGCAATTCATTGCTTTTCTGGATGCGGATGATTGCTATTACCCCGAAACGCTTGAAAAAATGCTCTTGGCGCTTCAAGATAATCCTGAAAAAACGGCGGTATATGGCTTTGCCAATAATATGGATGAGCAAGGCCATCCTTTACCCCATATGGATTTACTGGTGACATTGGAATCCGGCAAAAAAAGGCTACCCTCAACCTATCAGCATACTTGGGAAAAAATTGTGACCGGCAATATCAGTTGTTTGTTATCCAGCCTGATGTTGCACCGAGCAACCTTTGAACGAGTCGGATACTTTAATGAAGCCTTAGCGGGGGCCGAAGATTATGAGTTTTATGTTCGGCTGTTCCTGGATCGGTTTGACGGTGTCCACTGTTTCCCGGAGTATCTCTACCGATACCGCATCTACCCCTCCAGCCTGACCAAAACAGCAGAATATTACCAGCGCATTTTGAGTAGCGCGGTCCTGGTCATGGACTGGCTCTTTCACGCGGCTTCATTACCACCACAATTTCAAAAGCTCAAATCAAAAGCCTATGTGAATTGCTATCGTTATCAGGCCCGTGAGCGATTAATCTACCACCAGCCCCATCTCACACGTCTCATTACCCTGGAAGCCTTAAAAAATCCTCATATCCAGCGCCAGGATTGGATTGCTCTGTGTTTCCCCTTATTGATTCGATCGTTGCTGCCCTCATTTGTCGATCAAGCCATTATTGCCCTTCGATCTCACATTCGGCAGCGCTATCAATTTTTGAAGGCCCAAGTCCAAGCCTGTTGTTTATAATAAAAATTATCCTACCCATAAGAAAAGGCTTGCTTTGACGTATTCCGTAACCATTCTTCACAGCCTTGCCGAGTTTGAAGCCTGCCAGCAGGAATGGGATCAATTACTCGCCAGCATTGGCATTAACAACTTTGCCCTATCCCATTTTTGGCTTTCCACCTACTTAAAGCATTTTCCACCGGCAAAATTGATGATTGTCCTGATACGAAATCAGGCTGGCGGGCTTATTGCCGCGGCTCCCTGGAGTATCCGGAACGGCCAGAGAGGCTTGGCCCACAGGTTTATTCGGAAACTGCAGTTTATCGGGACGGAGCCTGAGGTTTATGATAGCTCCCAGATTTTAATTCACCCAGCTGAGCCCCAAGATGAGGTGTTGCATCAGCTTGGGAATGCAATCATAGGCACAAAAAAACATTGGGATGTCATTGATTTTCGACACATCCTGGACCGGCAAGCGTTGGAAATCATTGCGCAACAGCTCGCTGAAACCACATTTCAATCAGATCTCTCGACGGGCATGAGTATTCCCATGCTCAAACTCCCGGAATCTCGTGAAGCGTATTTAAAAACCTGCCTCAAGACAAGCTATCGTAAGGATTTAAAACGCATTCAAAACATTCTTCAGCGGGACTTCCCTGAACAGAGCGTTCATCTTGAGGTGTTACCCAACACACCTTCTTCGTTACCTGCGCTTGAGGCCTTTTTTAAACAATACTGTACCTATTGGAAGCATCGAGGGGTAAATGCAGAACCCCTTCGGTTTCCAAGACTGATGGCATTTTATCAGGACATATTACTGAATAATTCTAGAGAAGTGCCCAGGTTGGTCTTTTCAACGCTGAAGTTTGGAGAGGAAAGGGTCAGTTATCATTTTGATATTGACCAAGGCAACCATTTTTCGGGTTATATGCTGGCTTATCACACCGATTTTCAAAAATATCGCCCGGGGATGCTCCATATTGAAGCGATTATTGAGCATGCCATGGCTTGTGGGCACCCACAATTTTCATTTGGGCGAGGTGAGCAAGGGTATAAGCAGCAGTGGAATACGGAAAATAAGCCCCTTTGGAATCTCACGGTTTTTAGATCGCCTTGGGCTAAGGGTTTGTGGGCCATGGATGAAAGACTCAAGAAGATGCTTGGCAGGTTTATTTCCAGGGGGAAGCGATCTTGAAAACCCTATCATCGCCCCAATTTATCAATCCGTTTGGCATGGAAGCCTTTTTAGAGGCCTGGACAAGTGAATTAATGCCCAAGTTTAAAGTGAAGCCTCTTGAACAAAACTTCATGATCTATTCGCGTCCCGTGTTACGCGGACTTATTCATTTTAAAGAGCTTCGTTTGTCCGGTTGGAACTCGGCCTGGTCACAAGAACTCTCTATTGACAGGATTAATTCCTTGAAGACCGTCACAGCCCAAGCCCCATGGGATTACCTGAAAATCATCATCGATGATAACTCTGAGAACTCACATTATCAGGCTGCTTTAAACGATATCAGTCAGCACCTCTTGGTTCTCCCAGAAAGCCCTCATTATCTTGCCGATCTGAGCCAGGGCTGGCAAGGGTATTTAGACGCAAAAGAGCGCAAAAGCAGGCAAAGTATTACCCGCCGAATTCGCCAGGCTGAATCTTTGAATCCAAAGTTCAAAGCCTATGAAGGCGATGGCGCTGTGGATCAGTTCTTCGAGCAATTTTTTCCCTTACATCGGCAGTATTGGCGAAATAAGCAAGGGCATTCGTATTTTGAGGATAGTCACGAGCGAAACTTTGTCATCGAATGGGCGAAAAAGCTCCAAAACACGGGCCATTTATGCATGGATGGGCTGATGTTAAACGACACCCTCGTCACCCTGCATATGAGTTTGATTTACCAAGATACCCTGTTTTCTTGGATTACGGTGCATACCGGTGAGTATCCTGAACTTTACCCTGGTTTACTGGCCAGATACCTGAAAATGAGGGCAGCAGCCGAAATGGGGATCACATGGTTCCATATGGGGCCTGGCGAGTATCAGTTTAAAAAAGAGGCCGCCACACATCAGCTTCATCGTCACAGTTGGTTGCTGATGAATCCCAAATCACTTAAAGCGCAGCTTTATGCCCAGTGGCTACAACGACAACGATCGGGACACCCTCATGGTGATTTTGATAAAACGGATGCATGATTTAACAATGGCCTGCTATGGTTTATGATCTCCTGAAAGAGCCGATTGAGAACCGTCTTAAAATAATGTCAATCTCAAATCACGATAATTCTGATACTCAACCTGTAAACAGGCCCTCCCAAACGGATTACATCCATTGGGCCTGGGATCACTATCAACGTCGGCTTTTTACGCCGGAACAGATTGACGCCGGAAAAGACGAACATCTCTCCGAAGCGGAATACGCCCAATTGAAAAGTGCCTTGAATTGGATCCAAAACTTTATTATGAAGCCTCATCCTAATCTAGGGCGACCTGGTGCCGTTTGTCCTTACGTACAACCCTCCATGGATGATGGTTTGTTCTATTTCACCATTGCCCAACCTACGAATCCAGACAATTTCGATACTATCTTTCAAGAATTAAGCCATTACAAAGAGATTTTCTTACCCATGACACCCACATCAGGACCGTTGTCCGAGTTACGGGCGTTTATTATCTTATTCCCCGATTCGCCTGAACAGGTCCTCGCCAATCCCAAGGATTCCAAGGCGATGAAAACCCGATTGATGGAAGAAGGCGTTACCGTTGGCCAATTTTTCCCAACCACCGATGTGAAAAAGCAGCTGAAATCCAAGTTTTTTCCGATCCAGCCACCACTTCCCTTATACTCTATGAGAACCTTCATCGAAAGCGATTGGGAGTTTATCAAGCGAGAACCTGAATGGCGTGAGGTCTACCACCAAAAATTCGGCAAGCCAAAGTAGGCGCTATTTGCTCACTGCACCGAAAGTTTAAACCTGAACCGGCTTTTGCTGCTGCTCAAACTGCTCGATGTTAGGGAGATAGGAGAGGACATAGGCAATATCATCTAGCCCTTCCAGCAGGCACTTTTTTCGGAATGGGTTAATCTCAAATGAAAACTCGCCTTGATTGGGAATCGAGACTTGCTGCGCTTTCAAATCAATCCGAATGTTCAGGGCCGGATTGGCTTCAACCTGCTGGCTCAGTTGTGAAACAACGGATTGAGGAAGCGCTATCGGCAGTAAGAAGTTCTTCAACGCGTTGTTATAGAAGATATCGGCAAATGAAATGGCGATAATGGCCCGTATTCCGTAGTCTTTTAAAGACCATGGGGCATGTTCACGTGAACTACCGCAGCCGAAATTGTTTCCAGCCACCAAGACTTGGCCTTGCCTGAACTGTGGGGCATCAAACATGGAATCCGCTTTAATCTGGCCCTGCTCATCATAGCGCCAGTCATAAAACATATTCTGCCCCAGCCCCTCTTTGGAGGTTCCGGTTAAAAACCGGGCCGGGATAATCTGATCCGTATCGATATCATCTCTAAAAAAGGGAATACAGGATGATTCCAGCGTTGTAAAAGATTCCATATCAGTTGTTCTCCCAGGTTCGAATATCTGTCAGGCGTCCTTTAATGGCAGCAACGGCCGCCATCTGAGGGCTCACCAGAAACGTTCGGCTGCCTTTGCCTTGACGCCCCTTAAAATTACGATTGCTGGTACTGGCACATGCCTTGCCACTGGGAACCACATCGCCGTTCATGGCAATACACATGCTGCACCCCGGCTCTCGCCATTCACAACCGGCTGCCACGAAAATCTCAGCGAGGCCTTCTTTTTCAGCCTGTTGTTTGATCGAATACGATCCGGGAACGACTAGTGTTTTGACGTGCTCAGCCACTTTATGGTTTTTGAAGATTGCAGCGGCAGCCCGCAAGTCTTCCATCCGAGAATTAGTACAACTGCCGATAAAGACCACATCAATTGGGGTTCCCTCAATTGGGGCACCCGGAGAAAGGTTCATATAATCCAACGCAGCAACCAAGTCCTCGTTCTCAGAACCAGAAATCCCACCTTCAAACCCCGGAATCCGCTCGGAGATTTTCATGGCCATCCCTGGGTGAGTCCCGTAGGTCACCATAGGCTCAATATCTTCAGCTTTTAGCAGAACCTGTTTATCATAACCCGCGCCTGCATCGGTTTTGAGTTGACGCCATCCCTGACATGCAGCCTCAAAAGCCTCGCCTTTGGGTGAAAATTCCCGCTCTTTCAGATATTCAAAGGTCACTTCATCAGGAGCCACCAT
>JANWKX010000023.1 GCA_025451145.1 Vampirovibrionales bacterium | reverse complement strand
TTGCGTGTACTGTTTTTATTAGGGGCTTTGGCTGGTGGTATCTTAGGAATCCTTTCAGGGTGCGCTCCTAGTGCAACAGCGCCACCATGCGCCAGCACAATGAGTTACTCGTTGACCTCCAATTCAACCACGAAAATTACGCAACCTGGGATTGATACTGATGGCTTGGTCCTGACCTGTCAGGCCATGACCATTGGCAATCAGAAATTCGATGCCGGGACCCCACTGGGTCATGTTATCAAAGAAAAAGATGGTACTTATCAGGCTTGGGTGGGAAATACAAAGGTTGCAGTCGTCTCAGCGGCAACCACCACAGATTCAACCCAAACAGATACCCAGCAACAATACGCGCATTATTACTCCACCATTTATGGCATTAATAAAGATGGCCAAAAGGAAGTAATTGGTTATATCGATAACCAAGGCCAAGTCTATGGTCCAGATAAACAGACGGTCTTAGGGACCATTAAACTTGATGACAAAAATATGCCCATTACCAAAGCCGGTGCTGTGGCTGCCTTAACCATTTTATCCACACAGCCCCAGCCGGAGCAAGGCGATGCGCAGCAGCCCTATAACAGCAACTTCTGGATTACATATTGGGTTTATCGCAATGCCATTTTTGCTTCGATGAATCACAATACGCCCGGCTTGGATAGCTATCGTGAAAAGTATTATAACGATATGGATCCGGCAATTCGTGATAATGACCTCTATTATGCCAGTGCTGATAACGACCATGGTATTCAAACGGTCGATCCCTCCAATGATTATCACAACTCTCCCAAAGGGCCCGGCATTAACGGCGATCCCAATGAAGGCGATCCGGGTTCTACCGATCATCCCTATGATCCGAGCCATCCAAGTGATCCAAGTCACCCTGATGATCCGAGCCACCCGGTCGATCCGATTCATGTCGGAGATCCTTAATCAAAGCTTGATTAACTTGGTGAAGCCGTTGTCAGTGGCTTTGATTCAATAATAAACGGCTGTGGATGCTCTAATCCGGTGACTTCTGGGAGGTACTCCGCTGAAGTGCCGAGTCGGATATGTTTCAAGATGGATTCTTCAACCAGGCCCTTCACATGGAAGGGTAAAAGCTGGTGCCCTCCCTTGAGCAGCGTAATAAAGTTCGTTTCACCGGGTATTGTTTCATGAAGCCATTCGCTATGCTCATAGGGCACCGTCAAATCAAAGGGCGAGTGGATAATCAGTGTCGGTGTCTGGAGCATTGAAGCGGCATCTTGCACTTCATTGAATAAGGTTATCATTTCCTGATAGAGCTTAGGAATATCAAAAGGGTAAAGTAGGGGCTTGGGATGGCCTGTATCCCGTTCATTCCAGTATTGTATCCCTGGTAGGACTCGGTTAAATAAGTTTTTCAGGTGATATTGCCCACAATCCAGATTGTAAACCATCTTATAGGGGGCTGAAATCAATGTCACCGTTTTGAAGGCCTCAGGACAATGCCTGGATAACAACAAGCTCAGGGCCCCACCAAGACTAAATCCAACAAGATGAATGACTTCATAGTGTTTTTGACATTCAAGCAGCTCTTGGTGACAGCGTTCCAAAAACGCTGCCCAGCTCGTTTCCGCTAAATTACCAGGAAAATCCCCATGTTGTGGCAGGCAAACGCAATGCGTGTCCAGTCCGTTGCTTTCTAAAAAATGAACCAAGGGTTCAAACTCTCTGGGATGCCCCATAAACCCATGAATCAAGAACACCAAAGGCGGTTTAGTACTTTTCATAACATCAAATGGCCAGGAGAAAACACTATTTTTTGATCATAACTTAGGACCCGATGTAAGACGACGAGCAAAATTCAGAAAAGATTCCATGGCGGTGTCTACAAGGTCTTAAAAGGGTGTATTGTGCACAAGCCAAGGAAGGTATTGCATTTTGATTCAGCAGTAAAGAAATGTAATAAAAACGGAGGATTGGGCAACAAATGATCTTGAGGATCCTTCATTGCAGTTCAAAAGCAAAGTTATTCGTTCAACGTGAGAAAGAAAAAATGTCTATTATTACATTTTGCCCAGCTGTGTCTCAGGCCAAAATTCGGTTTGCCGCCAACCATCCCACTTCAAACAAAGAGGCTCTCCAAAAAGCCCTCTATCTTTTAAACCCGCAAAAGGAAGATATTCAGACCTTTGATTTACCCCCCGATGAACAAATCCCACGCTGCGTCAGTTCTCTCTATCAGGCAGCGGTGAGTCAACTTTCCCCGGTAAAACTGCAACAATGTATTCAACAAGGCTTAATCGGTTACGGGGAAGAGTCTGCCGATTTACTCTGCTATGTCTTGATGAAGATTGCCCTTCAAACCGGCGCTTTGACTCGTCAGCAGTTGGATACGTTTAATGAATCCATCGGGAATCTCTTTCAAACCAATCCTCAGATTAATTTTGAAATGATTTTAAATATGGCCCGTCAATCGATTCAGCCTGGAAAAGCCTATAAGAAGATGGCGCCTTACCTTTTGCCTGATCCTCATGGTTTGGCTGCGGGAGACAAAAAGCAAGTTGAAGACTTTTTGGTGATGCTGATGGCCGATTCAGCCATCCGAACCTACTGTGGCATGAAAGGCGGATCTTTCTCCCAGGAACTCATCCAGGCGCAACTGGTGGATGAGCTGCGGGAACTGAAAGAAAATGTCACTTTAGGCGTTTCAGCCAATAAGGATGAATTGTTGCAGGCTGTAGATGAAATGGGCGCGCTTATTGCGAGTGGCCTAACCAACCAGGCGGATTATCAGGCCATCATCCAAAAGCTTGTTCGCTTTGTTCAAAACAGTACAGGTAAAAACACCTTATCTTTGGCCGACCTGCTTCTTTACAACAATCTAAAAAGCAATGGTCGCCTTGAAATCTACGTTGATAACGAGAAAAACGCCTATGGCCGAAAACTCAGTTACGGCGAATGTAAGCAAATCTCCAAGCCCTATGAGAAGCTGCTGGAAGCCTACCTGTTGTTAAAGGCAACCCACTAAAACGAGACCCATATCCCTATCGAGGTTTTGAGGTGCAATTTCGATTCGCTTTTATCCATTCTCCAGGCAGCGATGAAAACGATGACCAAAAGCTGACAGGAGTATTGGTTGAATATCACTCAGCCAATCCGTGGGTAAGGTTTGCTGTTTTTCGCTGAGACAGGCTTCAAGGCTGGTCATGACATTGGCAGATAGGCCGCAGGGATGAATGGTGTTGAAATAACTTAAATTCGTTGTGACGTTCAGGGCAAATCCGTGGTACGTGACCCACTTACGCACGGCAACCCCGATAGAGGCAATCTTTTTCTCACCGACCCAAACCCCTGTCCATCCTGGTTCACGTCGGCCTACGATTCCATAATGCGCCAAGACATCCATGAGGACCTCCTCAAGCATTCTTAAGTAGCGGTGCAAGTCCCGTTCTCCAGTCTCTAATTGAAAAATCGGATATCCCACCAACTGACCGGGACCATGATAAGTGACATCGCCACCCCGTTCAATCTCAATCACCGGAATCTGCTTCGGATTAAGAATGTTCTCAGGATGTGTCCCTCGCCCCATGGTAATGACATGGGGATGTTCCCCGAGAAGAAGCGTATCCCTTACCTGATCCTTGATTCGTTGCTCAACGAGATCTTTCTGCCACTGATAGACAGCCTCATAGGATTGTTTCTCATCAAATATCAGGCATTCAATAGGCTTAGACATTTCATCGACTAAATTTTGACGGGATTTCGTCCTGATGCCTTCGATTCGTTGGGTTTTGCCTGGTAGATATGGATGGCCTGATGATGAATGGCTTCCGCGGCTTCCATAAAAGACTCTGGCAAGGAGGGGTGGGCATGAACCGTCAATGCAATATCCTCGGCGGTGGCGCCCATCTCGATGGCCAAGGCTGCTTCAGCAATCAGCTCGGAAACCTCTGGTCCAATCATATGCACACCGAGGAGTTCATCGGTTTTGGCATCTGAGATCACTTTCACAAAGCCGTCGGTTTCATCCATGGTCATGGCCCGGCCAGAGGCTGCAAACGGAAACTTACCAATTTTCACGTCGATGCCCAGTTGATTCGCCTCTTCTTCGGTGAGTCCCACCATGGCAATTTCCGGATCCGTAAATACCGCTGCTGGCATGGCCCGGTAATCCAGAACATCATTTTGCCCGGCAATAACAGACGCCGCAACTAGCCCTTCTTTAGAAGCCTTATGGGCTAAGAGCGGTGCGCCAACCACATCGCCAATCGCAAAGATATGCGGAATGGATGTTTTAAGCTGTTTATCGACCTGAATAAAGCCTTTTGGATCCAGCTTTACCCCAATTTTATCCAGACCTAAATTCTTGGTGTTGGGCTTGCGGCCAACGGCCACCAGGACCTTATCACCTTCCAGTTGTTTTTCACCGTCCGGGGTCTCAAGGGTCAGTTTGGCTTTCCCGTTCTTCAACTCACAAGACTTTGCCTTACTCTCCAAATAAACGTCTATCTTTCGCTTTTTCAAGGAGCGTCGAAGCATGTCAGCCACTTCCTTATCGACGCCAGGAAGCAGTTGCGGCAAAAGTTCTACAACAGAGACCTTTGCGCCGAGTTTGGCATATAAAACGCCAAGCTCCAGGCCAATGACACCGCCCCCGATGAGAATCAGGTGTTCAGGTACTTGTTGGAAATCCAAGGCTTCGGTTGAGCTGACAATGGTTTGCCCATCATAGGGCATCGTGGGTAATTCAGCAGATGAAGACCCTGTTGCAATCACAAAATGTTTCGCTGCCAAGGTCTGTACTTGGCCAGTGGATGTTGATACCTCGATGGTATATTGATCTTTAAACTGTGCTGTTCCGTATACGGTCTCGATTTGATGATTTTTAAAGAGCTGACCAATGCCACCTGTCAATTTTTTGACAATGTCATTCTTCCAGCTGACCAATTTGGTCATATCCACACGAAGATTGTCTGCAAAAATGCCTATTTGATGAGCTTGTTTCATTTTTTCATACAGGTGGGAACCATAAATCAGGGCTTTAGAAGGGATACAACCCCAGTTTAAACAGACACCGCCGAGTTTTTCTTTTTCAATCACTGTGACTTTCAGCCCAAGTTGAGCCAATCGAATGGCAGCCACATAGCCCCCAGGACCTGCACCTATTACTATGACATCCCGTTTTTCGTCAGGCATCCGTTGAATCCTCTCCATAAATCAATCGATAACCTTACCTTGGAAACCGTTGCTATTGTAGCCTAAACCACATTAGAACGATACATTGTCATGGAAGGTTGTTACCAGAGAGGATGCCATGAAAACGATTCAAGGACTAAAACAGAGTGTAGAAATCAAATGATAAAAATGACAATTTTGTCATTTTTTGGATCAAGCATCAGTGATACCATTTTTTTCAATGAGTCTAATGTCGAAAAAGGCTACAAGGCTTTGGTTTGATGAAACAACGATAAGTCATTGCCTACATCGTTAACTATAAAAATCGATCTCTTTATTTAAAAATAATAACAACTCTAATATTTATCGGCTGTTACCTTTTTACACTTCCAATTTTTAAAAATCCAAAACGGATTTATCCATTCGTCCCCCCTCTGATTTAAAAGGTAATTTATGTCTTTCCCATTATATGTCTTCGCAAAGAATCACTTGATTGCAATCTCCAAGCATTATGCTTCTAATTATGGGAGCTTTTGCCTGGTATTGGTATTAATGGTCCACTTGTTTATCCAACCTTTAGCGAAAGCAGCCAGCAGAGATGTTGAGGATCTTCAGCTTTGGACCAGAACGCGCGTCGATTTCCATATCCACGATAAGTTTTATGGCATGATGTCGGAAACGGTTCGTAATAACGAAAATGTCAGTGGGCTCCAGAAAATTCTGATTCGGAGCGGTTTAGGCTATAAACTCACGGCCAAACTGACCTTGTGGGCGGGGCATGTATGGTCGCCCTCTTTTGAGCCTTATAAAAATGAAAATCGAATCTGGGAAGAAGCCGATTATTTAATACCCCTTAAGCCCGGAGATCTCACCCTCACCTCAAGATTGGAACAGAAATTTACGGCTGGAGCAGCCTCTACGACAAATTGGATTCGCCCTAAAATCACTTTTACCCACAACTTTAAAAATCACCCCACACTCTTTTGGAGCACTTGGCAAGAATTATTTATTAATCTCAACAATGTCCATCAAGCCTCTCAAGTCGGGATAACCACCACGCGATCCTATATCGGGTTGGGCAAAAGGTTGAATAAACATATGAAGCTTGAGGCCGGCTACATGCTGCAAGGTTATAATTTATCCGAATACAAGAAGCATAATGAGCTCGATCATGTGCTTTTTGTCACACTAAGCTTCAAGTAACCGCTTAAGCGCTTTGGGTTGATATCTCCCGAATTTACATTTCTTAATATTATTGATTCAAAAACGCAATTTTGATTAATTTATTGTTTTTATTATTTTGTGATAAATTGAATTTCAAGTGGTGTGAATCGAATAGAGAAGGTAGAAGAGAGGTTTTTTAATCATGTCCACCAATAGTACACCAATACCGGCATTGGAACCGGCAATATCGCCTCATAAAATCCCGACGGTGACGTGGCTCGCCTATGCCATCCCATCACTTCAGACGAACATGAATGATGCGCTCACCCAAAACATCAGAGAAGTGGTTGCCAATCGGAACTATGAGGCAGAGGCTAAATTACAGCTTGCCTATCAAGAACTCAATAGCCTTGTATCCTAAACACTTATAAGATTTTTTGCTGTCTAAGCCATCGGCCTGTTTCTTCGATGGGATGCTCAAAGTCCTCGTAGAATCTTGAACGAGCCAATGGGTAGCCTGCTTGGGCCTCTTCCAAAAACAGAGCCGAGAATCGGCCGGATTGGATTTCATTGAGAACCTGCTGCATGGATGCTTTGACATGGGCATCGATAACGGTTTGGCCTTTAAGAATATCCCCAAATCTGGCAGTGGAGCTGATTTTTTCACGCATGTAGCTGATGCCGCCTTCTTGCAGGAGATCGGCAATCAGCTTGACCTCGTATAAGCATTCAAAATAAGCGACTTCCGGCGAGTAGCCTGCTTCGACCAGGACTTCAAAGCCGGTTTTAATCAATTGGGTCAAGCCACCACAAAGAATGGTCTGCTCGCTAAACAGATCCGTTTCAGTCTCTTGGGCAAAGGTGGTTTCCAAAATCCCGGCTCGGCCACATCCAATGGCTTTTCCATAGGCCAAGGCAATATCCAGTGTGTCACCTGAGGGGTTTTGGTGAATCGCCACCAGGCCAGGAACCCCACTCCCTTCCAGGTAACGATTCCTGACCCCTCGGCCTTGGGCTTTTGGCGCCAGCAGAAAAACATTCACACCAGCATCGGGAACCACCCAACCGGCATGAATGGCCATGCCATGACAAAATCCCAGATAGCTTCCAGGCTTCAGATAGGGTGCAATCTCTGAGGCATAGATCTGTCCCATTTGATCATCCGGGACCATCATCATCAGCACATCTGATTTTGAGACAGCCTCTGGAATCGTCAAAACGCTAAAATCTTCCTGTTCAGCGGTTTGTCTTTTGGACGATCCAGGGCGCAGCCCGACAGTGACCTGAAGTCCAGAATCTCTCAGATTAAGGGCATGAGGTCGACCTTGATTGCCATACCCTATCATGGCAATGGTTTTAGATTGCAAACAAGTCAGATCAATTTGTGCGTCTTTGAAAATCTTCAT
>JANWKX010000022.1 GCA_025451145.1 Vampirovibrionales bacterium | reverse complement strand
GTTTCCGAATACCCCAGAAGGGCTGCCGCGATTTCCTGTTCCCCGGCATGCAAAAAGGCTTCTGCAAGTTGATGTAAAACCTCTGGTGAAACCTGAACATCAAGATGCGCCGGGTTGGGCAGTTGGGAGGAGTCCTGTAATCGTTGAATTTGGGCATGGGCGGTTTGATAGGCCTGTGGTTTTGCCTGAGGAAGACCCGATTCCAAAAGGGATAACAGCTCCCTGTTCATGAGCCTCTCGGCTTGCTTTTCTTCCCCTAGGCCCAGAAGGGCGTAGGAATAATCCAACAAAACCGGAAATTGTATAGCAAGACGCTCTGAAAATGAGAGCGGCATAAACCCCTGGTATTGGAAAAACAGTTGGTAATGCCTGACAGCTTCATTGTACAGATTGTTATCTAGAGCATCTTTGGCGGCATAGAGCATTTGGTTCAGCATATCCAAGGCATAGGCTTTATTGCCTTGGAGCTTTCGCTCATCAACCGTTATCCCCAGGATCTGCTCCGTTTTTTCATGAAGCACATGGGGTTCGAGAGGCTTTAACGGGGGTAAATGACTGTCGTGTTCAATGGGATCAATCATGCTCATCTTCCTCTTCCTTATGAGAAGGGCCTTTTGACTTTGACAATCGCCGGGTGATAATCTGGCCATTGAGTGGAATCACCATCACATCCTCATCATAAAGGGTGGGCGCCCCAAGTTGTTTCAGATATTGATTGACGTGAGGCCAATAGAGACTTCGGATACATTTTTGCACAAATCCATCCAGTGGGGCGGAACATAAAATGCCAATGGTGCCAGCAACGGCCGGTAGGATTAGCCGAAGTTTTCCGCCCATCGGTAAGAACCGGCTTTCTTCCGAAATCCGCTCAAGCCATTTTTCAGCGAGTTTTTTCGCGAGTTCGGATGTGGAAAACGGCAGAATATAGGTTGCAAACAGTTGAAATAAAAGGGTGTCGCCAGCAATGGCGGCTGCAAAAACGCCTCTTGCTTTCTTGGAACTGCCTTTTGAAAGCTCGTAACTGCTCCAGGCATCATGAAGCGTACTGGCGGTGGTATACAGTGCAGCAATCCCTCTGGAGCTGTCTAATAAGAGCATATCTTCCGAGCGGTTCAAGATGATCTTCTTGATGACACTGGACCAATTGGAGGCCAGTTCGTTGAAATAGCCCAGGTATCGGACAGGGGTGTCCCGCCAGAAGTTGGGGCCAAAAACAAATTTCACGGCCGGTTTTTCGAGAAACTGGTCTTTGTATTTATTGAGAGCGCTTTCTGCTTGTTTGATGCGGGAAACGGCAAAAGAATCCATGCCTGGATAAGCCGGTTTCAGCGCTGGCACTTCTGTCCTCGAAAAATCTCTATTTGAGATAGGATTGGGAATTGGAAAGTTTCCTGGAGTCGAGGAGGGTGAATAATAGCTTGCAGATGAACTTGGCATGGGCCAACGGGTCGTCCCGTTATTCCAAGCGAATGAGGTCGAATTTTGGGATGCGCTTGGCCAGTAGTATCCGTTTCTCCCGACGGAATAGCCAAAGGGAGAAGGCTGATAACCGAAAGAGGGGTAACTGAGCGAGGACACAGGTGCGGGGAATACCCTTGTCGGATATTCGCTCCTTATATTGGTATCATTTTTTATTTAACAACAAAAATAAGCCGCTGTATAATGACAAATTTGTCATTTGAAAGGCTAATAGGATTATCCAGCAATGAATTTTAGGGATTTTTTTGCCTAGAAGCGCTTTGCTTAACCAATCGAAAGGCAAGATCAAGAATGAATGATACTCCGTTTCAGGATTAATCTTCGGTGGTAACTTCCTGTTGGGTGCCGGATAATGCGGCGTTTAAGGTATGCCATGCCAGCGTGGCGCATTTGACCCGAACCGGATAGTCTTTCACCCCTTCAAAGATGGTGAGTCGTCCTAAGTGGTTGGCTTGTTGCTCTGGATGAAACTCGCCCATCACCATTTTTTGGAACTCTTCTTTAATCACTTCGGCTTCTTCTTGGGTTTTGCCTTTAATATTGGAGGTCATTAAGGACGCACTGGCCTTGGAAATGGCGCAGCCCATCCCCTGAAAGCTGATATCCTGGATGACGCCATGGTCATCGACCTGGGCATACACGGCAAATTGATCGCCACAGAGGGGGTTTTTGCCTAAGGCATAACGATTAGCGCCTTCGATGACCCGAAAGTTCCGAGGCTTTTTGTTGTGTTCCAGGATAACCTGTTGATAGAGCTCGTTATATTCTGACATTATCGAAAAACGGCAATGACGTGCCTAAGGCCTTCTACCAAACGATCAATTTCATCATGGGTATTATAAAAAGAAAATGAGGCTCTTGTCGTCGCCGGAATATGGAATCTCTCCATCACCGGTTGGGTACAATGATGCCCGGCCCGAACGGCAATCCCTTGTTGATCCAGGATGGTGCCCACGTCATGGGGATGAATATCCGGGAACACAAAGGAGATCACGCTGGCCTTGTGCTTTGCCGTCCCGATAATTTGAAGCCCTTCAATCTGCTGTAACTGCTCAGTGCCGTATGCCAACAAATCATTTTCATACGCCTGAATATTGTTCAAGCCAAGTTTTTCCAGATAATCAATGGCTGCTCCTAGCCCAATGACTTCCGCAATGGGTGGGGTTCCGGCTTCAAACTTATGAGGGGGCTTAGCAAAGGTCGTGTGTTCAAAGGTCACCGATTCAATCATATCGCCGCCGCATTGGTAGGGAACCATGGCCTCCAGATGCTTCATTTTGGCGTAAAGGACCCCGATACCCGTTGGACCATATATTTTATGGCCTGAAAATGCGTAAAAATCGCAATCCAGGGCTTGAACATCCACCGCCATGTGGGGGGCGCTTTGAGCGCCATCGATAAGAACCGGAATGCCTCGTTCATGCGCCATGTCAATAATCGTTTTGACTGGGTTAATGGTGCCTAGAGAGTTTGAGACATAGTTCACGGCCACCAACTTGGTATTATCCGTGAGAAGCTTTGCGTATTCATCAATCAACAGCTCACCGGCCTCATTGGCAGGAATCACTTTTAAAACGGCGCCTTTTTCCTGACAGAGCTGTTGCCAAGGGACGATATTGGCGTGGTGCTCAATGGCTGAAATAATAATCTCGTCGCCAGCACCGATAAAGGGACGTCCATAACTGTAGGCCACCAGATTAATGGCCTCGGTGGTGCCTTTGGTAAAGATAATTTCATGGGGGGAGGCGGCATGAATAAACCCTGCAACCTGTTCGCGTACCTGATCATAGGCCATGGTGGCTCTGGCGCTCATAGAATAGACACCTCGGCGAACCGTAGCGTACTCATGAGCGTAAAAATCCCGAATGCGATCAATCACCGGCCAGGGTTTCTGGGTCGTGGCCGCGTTATCCAGATAAACCAAGGGGTAGCCATTGATGCGCTGATCCAGAACTGGAAAATCGGCCCTGATCTTAGCCACATCCAAACCAATTGTACATTTTTCCATAAGCTGTACCATCTTAAGATCCACCCGTTTTTAGTGTCTGTTTTGTTTCTGAAGCGTTTAACTGCTGTGAGACCAAGGCCCTTAAATGTTGCTGCATGCTTTGTACCGGAATCTTTTCGATGATCTCGCCCGCAAACCCTAACGTTAACAGGGTTCGTGAGAGCTGTTCCGAAAGCCCTCGGCTGGCTAAATAGAAGAGTTCATCCTCGTTAAGTTGCCCAACGGTTGCGCCATGGGAACATTTGACATCATCATTATCGATTCTCAACTGGGGGCGGGTATGCACCTTGGCCTCATCGGAGAGTAACAGGGTTCGATTGAGTTGATCCGCCTGACTGAGTGCTGCCCCTCGGTGAATGACAATAGTCCCGTCAAACTCAGACCGAGATTGATCGGCCAGAATACTTTTATAAAGCTGTTCGCTACAACAATGAGGAGACACATGATCAATTTGGGTTCGATCATGGCCTTGGCTGGTTCCATTCAGGACAGAAAGGCCGTTCAATGCACAGTGGGCATTGTCGCCAAGCAACCGGACATGTAAATTTTGGCGGGAAAGTTGGCCGCCAAAGGTGGTGGTAAAGATATTGGCCTGGCTATCCTGAGCCAAGTTTAAGGCTGTTGACGCCAGATGCACAGAATTTGGGCTCTCAGTCTGTAAAATCATCCAATTTAATTGAGCGTTTTCTTTGAGAATCCATTGAAACACACTGTTGTTCAAATAATGTTCGGATTCAGGAAGGCCTAAATACGTCGTGGTCACTGTCACTTGAGCGGATTGGCCAATGATAAACAATCCTCTTGGATAAACGGCCAACGGGGCTTCCTGCAGGTTATGGATCACAAACATAATCTGAATCGGTGTTTCTAAAACGGTATTATCCGGGAGATACATAAAAACACCGTGCTCAAAGGCGGCTGTATTCAGGTCATGAAAGGTATCCATTGACTCTGGGCCAATTTCTGTATCGAGATAAGGCTGCACGAGTTCTGGATACTCTGAAATGGCTTGAGAAAGTTCGGTGATAATGGCTCCAGGCGGAAGGGATGCCACTGAAGACAGGGTTGGGACATAGCGCCCATTCAAAAAGACGAGGCGAAATTCATTGGATTCAGGATGGAGAAAGGCCTCTAAGGCTTGGGGTGGGAGTGTTGGTAAAGAACCAGATAAAGGCGCATAGGCTCTATCCGTTAAGGGAGATAAATCCACAAAGCGCCATGACTCTTGACGGCGGGTCGGAAGCCCAAGTTGCTGATGACGTTGAAGGGCGCTCTCTTTTAAGTCTTTGAGCCACGGGGGCAATTGTGCCCAGCCAGCTGAGGCGATACTGGATTCAAAGGCGAGGCCAGTTGAGGAAGGCGTCCTGGATCGCATTTCCATCACCATCAGACGTTATACCTTCGCTTCTTCTTGTTCGATAATCCAATCATAACCTCGTTCTTCCAGTTCAAAGGCCAGCTCTTTACCGCCAGATTTGATAATACGCCCATTGAACAGCACATGCACAAAGTCAGGTTCAATGTAGTTCAATAACCGTTGGTAATGGGTCACGATAATCAGCGCATTTTCAGGATTTCTCAACTTGTTGACCCCGTTGGCGACATCTCGTAGGGCGTCAATGTCCAATCCGGAGTCAATTTCATCCAGAATGGACAGTTTAGGCTCTAATACGGCCATTTGCAGGATTTCGTTTTTCTTCTTTTCACCGCCAGAAAAGCCTTCATTGACCGAGCGCTCAATAAAACTGGGATCCATATCCACTAGCTTTAACTTTTCACGTAATAAGTCATCAAATTCCAGGGGATCCAGTTCATCTTCGCCGTGGGTCTGGCGTTTGGCATTGTAGGCAAGTCGCAGGAAATTGGCATTGTTAACCCCAGGTACTTCGATGGGGTATTGAAACGCCAAGAAAATGCCTTCTCGTGCTCGTTCTTCCGGCTCCTGGGTCAAGATGCTTTTGCCCTGAAACAAAATCTCGCCATTGGTGACGGTAAAGGCAGGGTGCCCGGCTAACACTTTTGACAGGGTGCTCTTTCCGGAGCCATTGGGCCCCATAATAGCGTGTGTCTCACCGGCATGAACCTGTAGGTTAATGCCATTTAAAATTTCGATGTCTTCAACCCGGGCATGGAGATTCCGTACATCCAGTAACAAGGCTTTGTTGCTCCTTAATTGTTGATGATCACGTTCAGTCATGGGTTCTATCCTACCGAGTTTTCCAGTTTCAAGCCCAGCAAACGTGTGGCTTCAACGGCAAATTCACCGGGCAGTTCCCGAAACACATCTTTACAGAAGCCATTAATGATAGCAGATACGGCTTCTTCAGTGCCGATACCGCGCTGGCGGAAATAGAATAACTGCTCTTCACTGATTTTGGAGGTTGATGCCTCATGCTCCACTTTGGCAGAACTGTTTTGAACATCGATATAGGGGAAAGTATTGGCTTCACATTGACCGCCAATAAGCATCGAATCACACTGGGTGTAGTTACGGGCACCTTGAGCCGATTTTTTAACAGATACTTGACCTCTATAGGAGTTTGCGGATTTACCGGCCGAAATACCTTTGGAAATAATGGTGCTGGAAGTGTTTTTCCCAATATGAATCATTTTGGTACCGGTATCGGCCTGTTGAAGATGGTTGGTTAAGGCCACGGAATAAAATTCACCTTTTGAGTTGTCGCCTTGAAGGATACAACTGGGGTATTTCCAGGTAATGGCCGAACCCGTTTCCACCTGGGTCCAGGAAATATGGGAGTTGTTGCCCTGACATTTCCCGCGTTTGGTGACAAAGTTATAAATGCCGCCTTTACCGGTCTTGGGATCGCCGGCATACCAGTTTTGAACCGTAGAGTATTTAATTTCGGCGCTTTCTAAGGCCACCAGCTCCACAACAGCGGCATGGAGTTGGTTGGTGTCAAACATGGGGGCGGTACAGCCTTCCAGGTAGCTGACCTTGGAATAATCATCACAAATGATGAGTGTGCGTTCAAATTGCCCGGACCCTTCGGTGTTAATCCGGAAATAGGTGGATAAATCCATAGGGCAGATGGTATTTTTCGGCACATAACAGAATGAGCCGTCACTAAAAACGGCAGAGTTTAGAGCCGCAAAGAAATTATCGGTATAAGGCACTACGCTACCCAGGTATTTTTCAACCAATTCCGGGTATTCCAGGACGGCTTCCGAGAAAGAACAAAAGATAATGCCCTTTTTAAGCAGGTCTTTTTTAAAGGTGGTTGCCACCGACACGCTATCGAAAACTGCATCTACCGCCATGGGAACACCGGTGAGGCGTTTTTGTTCGGATAAGGAGATGCCCAGTTTATCAAAGGTCCTGAGTAATTCAGGATCGACCTCTTCCAGGTCTTTGGGTTTCACTTTTGGGGCCTTGGGGGCTGCATAATAGATAATATCCTGGTAATCAATTTCAGGATAATGAACATGGGCCCACTTGGGTTCGATCATCTTTTTCCAGTGGTGAAAAGCCTTCATTCGAAAATCCAGCATAAAGGCCGGTTCATTTTTTTTCGCCGAAATCAGCCGAATAGTCTCTTCCGTCAGGCCTTTGGGAATAATTTCCGATTCAATAGCAGTTTTAAAACCGTAGCGATATTCCTGATTGGCAATGGACTCAAGCGAACTCACAGACTTTACCTCTTTGTGGAAATGTCCTTGCAATCTTTCATGAAGCGAGGTTGCTGGTCAAGCAAGGGATCAATTTGCATTTGTTGAATGAAACCGTGATGACTGACTAAATTGCTCAAATAAAAGATTTTTTGACCTATATACATGATATCTTACTCTAACGTAAACGTAAAGGTTTAAAACCTTAAAACATTATAACGGTAAGAGCGATTTACCACTTCTGTTTATAGCCCGAACATGGTCTCAATACAATGTTCGGACCAGCTTGCTCTAAAAGGTGTTTGCAATAGGACTGAATAAACCAACTGAGCCGGAATGAACCGACTCAGTTGCAGAAATTTGCTTTGTAAACGATTAATGTTTTACCGGTGAGGGTTGGGAGTCATAGATTTTAACCACATGCTTGGCCACTTCATCACCCATCTGGGAAGTCCCGATGACCTTAGCCCCTGCTTCAGCAATATCATAAGTTCTAAAGCCGTCATTCAAGGTGTTCAGGACCGCTTGATCAATCCATTTGGCGGCTTCAGTATAGCCAAAACTGTGATCCAGCATCATGGCTGCAGACATAATGGTTGCAATCGGGTTCACTTTATCCTGTCCGGCATATTTGGGGGCGCTGCCGTGAGAGGGTTCATAGAGTGCACGGTGATGCTCACCCAGAGACGCACTAGCCAGCATGCCGAGGGAGCCTGTCAGCATGGACGCTTCATCGGAGAGGATATCACCAAAGGTATTTTCGGTCAGTAGGACATCAAACTGTTTGGGGTTTCGAATCAACTGCATCGACGCATTATCCACATACATGTGGCTCAATTCAATATCCGGATAGCTTTTGGCAACCGTTTCAACGGTCTGGCGCCACAGCTGAGAGCTGGCTAAAACATTGGCTTTATCCACGGAACACAGCTTCTTGGACCGTTTTTGAGCCAGTTTAAAGGCCACATGAGCAATCCGATCGATTTCAGGACGGGTGTAGAGCATGGTGTCATAGGCTTTATCGGCTTCGAGGGCGCGGGGTTTCCCGAAATACAATCCGCCGGTAAGCTCCCTAACCACCATAATGTCAATACCATCTACGATTTCAGGTTTGAGTGTTGAGGCATGAAGGAGTGGCGAATAGGCTTTGACG
>JANWKX010000021.1 GCA_025451145.1 Vampirovibrionales bacterium | reverse complement strand
TGGGATCGCTTTTACCGGGTTGAGAACAAAGTCCATACCGTTAAAGGCACCGGTTTAGGACTTCATTTGGTCAAAGTGGCCGTTGAAGATCATCACCAGGGCATAGCCTTTGTGCGAAGCAAAGTTGGAGAGGGCAGTACCTTTGGGTTCAGGCTGCCTCTAGTTCCCGGTGGTGGCCTCATTGAATCAGATCTGAATCCGGAAGCTGATGACCTACTGACTAAAGAACTCTCCAAATCTTCGGATTTGCTGGAAGCTTAAATAAAAAAGCGGTCCCAGGAATAGGGCCGCTTAAAACGTAAGAAAGAAAGGAATGGTTAGACCCTTATATATTACCATATGCTGAGGTTTGTTGACTCATTTTTTTGTTTAATCATCATATTTCTTAATATCCAAAAACCATAAAGGCTTCTTCTCCTGACTATCATTTTGCCAACCACCTTGTATTAAGGCAAACTTCAATCCAATTCACCACTTTTACCGAAAGTTTTTTATAATGAGAAAATCATGTCGCGAAGGGTCAGCTTCAATCATCCATGATTTGTAGCCGAGCAAATAAGTGGTTAGTAAAGGAGTTTTCATTGATGTGGATTCAACGAGGGTTCAAGATTCATAAATCAGCATTATCCTTAATCCTGGGAGGCGCACTTGCGTTTAGTATCAGCCTGTCGGTTTTGGCCGAAAATCAAAATCCCACCATGCTCATACGAACTGTACCATTAGAGGTTTCTAGCTATCCAGAGGCAGCCAAAATGGATGAAAGCGTTAAAACCGCAGATGGCACAGTGCAATTCGTGGATTCAACCCAGACTTTGCTTCTTCATATGGAAGCCTTACGTCGGGCTTACAGTGCTTTTGGGCAAAATGCCGATGAGAAGCAAAAATTGATGAATGCCTTAAAAGATCGGTATATGGCCGATGAGAACAACGCTGCAAAGTTTTTTGATTATGGATACGCCCAACTGGTGATGGATGGAAACAAAAACGGATTGTTTTTCCTTCGTAAGGCCAACGATAAGTTGGAATCCCCCTATACCAGCCTGGCTTATGGTATCGCCCAGATTGATGCGGATATTCTGATTGAGAACGCCTCTCCCTCCGAGATGACCACCCGTAAAATGGACGCCATCTACAAGCTCAAAGACGCTTTGACGTATAACAAAGAAGACAAGCTCCCGGGCATTTGGCCAAGCTACGTTAATATCATGAGCGCCCTGAAAACGTATCCCGCCTATGAGAGCGCCCGGACCGAAGATGTCACGACACTGTATGTTCCTTACGGGGCTGTCTACAGCAGCAATAAAGAAACTGCCAATCAGTTTTTGGCATTAGAGGCCAATAAAGAAGATGCAGAAGAAGCGGATAGTAGTAAAGCTTCTTCTACAACGCCAAATATTGATGCCACCTGTACCTTTAGTGGCAAAACCTATGCGCCAGCACAGATGGCTTACTCCAAGTCAGCCGATTTGGATGGCGACGGCAAGCCTGAATCCATGAATTTCTACAATACTGGGGCGAATCAACCCTATGATGTTCAAATTACCGGCCCGGACAACAAGGTCATTGGAGAATTTACCTCTTATGTCTCGCCTTACATTGCCGAAGACTTGGATGGTGATGGCAAGTACGAACTTGTGATCCGCCAGTTTGCCAAAGATCCCTATCATCCTTTATCAGTTTACCGCTGGAACGGGACCTGCTTTGGCCGGGACAAAAACGTCGATGCCTATTTTCAATAAAACATAATTCCGGGTTTCAAAGCCAAGGCCTAGTCCTAAAATAAGACTAGGCCTTGATTATTTTCTAAAATATCTAAACGTTTTTTGGGCGATAGATATCCCAACTCGATTGATTATCTGCCATGTATTGTAAAAACGAGCCTGCTCTCTTCAGTATCTCCGTTTTTTGCTCAGGCTTAAGATCAGGGATAGAATGACTGAGATCTCTCGTGCCACTCCGGGTTGTGGTAACATCCCCTCTGGTTTTGAAAAAATCGCTGGCGCCCACTAAACGTCCCGTACTATCAATTCTCAGCATAATCGTTTTCTGAAAATCATTTGTTTCGCCATGATTGGCAGGAATTTGAAGGTCTTTGCAAGGGATAGTAATCTGGATACATTCTACCGGACTACCTCCCTGGCCTTGAAAATCTCGCTCAATATATGGGGCACGGTCAATGAAGTAACCAGGGTATTGAGATATTCCAAGAGCGGCAATATATTCAAAACTTCCTTCGGACTTAGTGTTTTTTAACATCTCCCAAATCTTACTCAATGCATTTTTATCCGTCATAAAATTGGTAATTACATAATTATAATTATTGTCACTTCCAGAAAATCGTTGTGTTCTGAGGGCAGGGGAAGAGTGGGCCATTGCCATTCCGGGGCGAAAACAAGTCATGGGGGATCTCCTTTTTTGATTTAACCTGTCATGAATTAATAATGGTCAAGATTTTTTTTTGCGTTATTTCCAAGTGAATGTTGCGTTTCATTACAAGAAATTGGGATGAATGAGGATTTAATCCAACATTTAGCAGCTTACTGACAAAGTGCCAAAGCATAAGCATTTTTTGATGCGCTTTCGTTTTTATTGGCTTGAACAAGACCAGGTTATTTGGAAGTTTAGGGGAAAGAGATGTTGAATCATTGCCAATTAAGAATCAACCCGGCTTCTGCCTATCCCTGCCGACAGCCACGCGCTGTGACTCGAAATACTCATTTACAATCCCCATTGATTCGATTTGGCGAGGACGGAGACAAACCCTCAATCCTGCGTCAGCTCTTAGAGGGATCTTCCATCAATGATCAAGTGATTCGGATGACACCCGACTTTATGTCAGGATTACCCGGGCCATTTTATGGATTTTAGCCAATCACTCCAAAACAATCCTTGCCGTGTCCTAAGCTTAATGTAACTTTCTGCCCTCAGGATGGCAGGGAATTTTTGAAACTGCTAAAATAAAGGTAACACGCTGCCTAAAGGCAGACAGTCGAAAGCTGACTTTACCCTGTGTAAAACCAACCGATAATAAATCAACTGGTCAATCCAATTTCAGTTGAATGATCTTTACGGATGAGATGAGTATCCCCCTCGGGGATGGCTAAGAAGGGACCTGGATGAGCACGCAATTAACCACTGAAATTCTCTATGATTTGAGGCATCTCCTGGCGCAAGACAGCCAATCGGATGTGCCTGTGGTGAAGGCCATCTCAATACAATTTTGGGAGAATCTCAAAAAATGGGTTCATCACATTGCCCAAACCCCCCAGCCCTTTACCATTGCCTTGGCAGGCGGATCGGGATCCGGCAAATCCATGGTCCGGGATCTGCTGGTGGAAGCTTTAGGCACGGTATCACACGTATCCTCCTTTACTCAGGACAACTATTACCGGGACTTCGAGGCCGATTTCCCCCATCTCCCCTTAGAGCGCTTTTATCATGAGATTGACTTCGATGATCCGGCCCATTTTCAGTTTGACCAGATGATCGCCAATCTCATGGAACTCAAAAACCTGTCCTATGGCGAAATGCTCTATATTCCAAAGTTAATCTACGGCACGCCTGAGGCCAAACCCACCAGCCTGCCTAAAGGCTTAGCGGTCCCAGTGAAACCCTTTATCGTGACCGAAGGCATCCACGCGTTTTATTCTGAGGCCTTGCGCAAGCAATATGACTTTAAAATCTATGTCGATGTGGATGAAGCCACGCGGCGGACGCGCTGGTTAGCACGAAATCAACAGGAGAATCGAGGCACGACCGATAACATGTGGCAAACTACGGTCGATTGCCTCCAGACCCATATCCTTCCCAACCGAACCTACGCTGATTTGGTCTTAAACAATACTGCGCCAAAAGCCCAAATGGAAGCCTTTATTACCCAGGTGATTGATCTGTTAAGACAGGCCGCAGCTCGGGCAGCTTAATCCAGCATCTAACTGCGGCTTAAGCGTCTTATCAAGAAACCGATCCATGGCAATTCGCCAGGTGGGTCAACTCTGATTCTGGCATTCCAGTCATAATTTCGGTAATTATCTTATTCAGCGAGAAGGAATCTGATGCCATGGGAACAGAAAGTTATCATGAACCCATTGAAAAGCTTTCGCCCAAGACCCTGGAACTCAATCGTGCGCTGATTTCTCTGACGGAGGAACTTCAAGCCATCGGCTGGTATCAGCAGCGTATTGATGCCTCCACGGACCTGGATCTCATTGAAATCCTGACCCATAACCGTAATGATGAAGTTGAACATGCCGCTATGCTCCTGGAATGGATTCGGCGGTATGATCCTCAGTTCGATTTACAGCTTAGGGAGTATCTTTTCAAAACGGGGGATATTCTCCAACCGAAACAACAAGCTGAGCAATCCGCAAGTTAACACGCTCCTATAGCCAAAAAGTGTTTTCATCCCAAGTCTCCTCAAACTAGGGGGGCAAGGTGATTTGAAAGTATCACTTTGCCCCCAATTGCTAAAACGCGTTATGCCAAATACCAAGATGCTGGGCTTGGGCCTCTCTTTTTATGGTTTCAAACTCTGCTTCGTAACGTCTATTGGCGCCAATAAACATCAGTTTGGCCAATCCACGTTGGAGAAGCTGGGCATTGAGCATCGTTTGCCCCTGAGGATCCAGGTAAACGTAGGCCAAGATGCGATGATATTTATCGATTCGATCTTGATCATATTCCAAATAAACTCTTCTAGTCAGGGTTTCTGACTTCACCAGGTTCGTCGCATCTTCAGCATAGGGTTGATTGACGCCTGATTTATTTTTTGGGGAGTAATACATCTCAGGGGCATCAATGCCAATCAGACGAATATGCTCCTCGGGGCCGTTGATCCAGCCATCCCCGTTCATATCACACCCGATGGTATCGCCGTCATAAATCCGTCTGACAACACAACTCCCTGAGATCAACGGCCTCGCGCCATGGCCACTGGCGCCTGGACCAGGCTTGAGGGTATAGCCCATGACCGAAAGAACCGCCGCGATAAACAGCCCAATCGCAAGTATAGATAAAGTGAAACGGATCACTTGGCGTACTCGAAAAAGCCTCTTCCGGTCTTCTTGCCGAGGTATCCCGCATTGACCTTTTGGACCAAAAGGGGGCAAGGCCGATACTTGGGATCTCTAAACCCGTCATACAACACATTGAGAATCGCCAAACAGGTATCCAGACCGATAAAATCCGCCAGTTGCAAGGGCCCCATGGGGTGATTCATGCCTAACTTCATCACGGTGTCAATGTCTTCAGCAGAGCCAATCCCTTCAAACAACGCAAAAATAGCCTCATTAATCATGGGCATTAAAATTCGGTTGGAAATAAAGCCCGGGTAATCATGGCTCATCACGGTAACTTTACCGAGCTTTTGCCCAAGTTCCTGGATGGTTTGATAGGTGGCATCAGAGGTTTGTGCCCCCCGAATAATTTCGACCAGGCGCATCAAGGGCACCGGGTTCATAAAATGCATGCCAATCACCTGATCAGGACGACGGGTTGCAGTCGCCAAACGGGTAATGGAAATGCTGGAGGTGTTGGAGGCCAAGATCGCTTCAGGCTTGAGCAGGCTATCCAAGGCTTGAAACAATTGAATTTTCTGAGCTTCATCCTCAACAATGGCTTCAATAACCACATCCGCCTGAGATAATCCTTCAAGATCACGGGTAAAAGTTAGCCGACTCAGGGCCTTTTCTTTTTCAGAAGCTGTGATGGTGGATTTTGAGACAAACTTCTCCAGGCTGGATTCAATGCCAAGGCGTGCCCGATCCAGTTGTGTATCAGTAATATCTTGAACAATCACTTGACACTGGCCTTCATTGGCCATGACTTGGGCAATCCCGCTGCCCATTTGACCGGATCCAATCACACCAACAGTTTTAATCTTTTGGGGCAAAGCCGTTTCAATCATGGTTCTTCAGCCTCCTTTATGACACTGCTAAATTTTCAATCACCATGGCTGTGGCCTCACCACCGCCAATGCACAACGTTGCCAAGCCGTACCGTTTGTTGAGCTGCTTTAAGGCATACATCAGGGTGACCAGAATTCTGGCCCCCGATGCCCCAATGGGATGGCCCAGCGAAATGGCTCCGCCTCGGATATTAACTTTATCCCTATCCAGATGCAGCTCCTCAATGGCCGCTAAGGCCACGGCGGCAAAAGCTTCATTGATCTCAAACAGATCAATCTCCTCTAGAGACAGATTAGCCTTTTTCAACACGGCAGTTATCGCACCAACAGGAGCCGTGGTAAACCATGTCGGCTCCTGGCTATGAGTCGCCGCTGCGATAATTTTTGCCATGGGCTTTAAATTATGACGCTCTACTGCCCCTTGTGAAGCCAATAGCAGTGCAGCCGCACCATCATTAATGCTGGAGGCGTTTCCAGCCGTTACCCTGCCTTCTTTTTCAAAAGCCGGCTTAAGCTGCGGCAGCTTGCTTAAATTAATTTTTCGAGGTCCTTCATCTTCTTGAACCAAGACTGGTTCACCCTTCCCTTGCGGCACGCTGACAGGCACAATTTCCGCTTGAAACAATCCATTATCCAAGCTGGAGAGCGCCCGTTGATAGCTCATCATTGAATAGTCATCCATGGCTTCCCGGCTGAAATTGAACTTTTCAACGCACCGTTCGGCGCAATTTCCCATGTGAACATCACCGTACGGGTCCCACAGGCCATCATAGATCATCGAGTCCAGCAATTGCTGGTGCCCCATTTTGACGCCGGTCCGCATATTTTTTTGCAAATAGGGTGTCTGGCTCATGGCTTCCATGCCGCCAGCAATCACCAAGCCTGCTTCTCCCGCCAGAATCTCATTACGGCCAATCATTACTGCCTTCATACCGGATCCACAGACTTTGCCAATGGTGGTGGCACCGGTAGAGACCGGCAAGCCTGCTTTAATCATGGCCTGCCGGGCTGGCGCCTGACCGATACCTGCCGTCAACACACAGCCCATATACACCTCCTGAACCGATTCAGGAGAAAGACCGGTTCGCTGGAGTACGGATGAAATGGCCGCTGCCCCTAAATCCGGAGCCGTGACCCCAGATAATGTTC
>JANWKX010000020.1 GCA_025451145.1 Vampirovibrionales bacterium | reverse complement strand
GTCTTGGTCACTGGCGCAACAGGCAGCGGGAAATCCACAACATTAGCCGCCATGATCGACTGGATCAACGAAAATCGGGGCGAACATATCCTCACCATTGAAGATCCCATTGAATACTTGCACACCTCCAAGAAAAGTATTGTCCATCAACGAGAGCTTTCAAAAGATACCCGCAGTTTTGCCAATGCCCTTAGGGCTGCTTTACGGGAAGATCCGGATGTGATTTTGGTAGGTGAGATGCGGGATCTGGAAACCATCTCCCTGGCCATTACCGCCGCAGAAACAGGCCACTTGGTTATGGGAACCCTGCATACCTCAAGCGCCATCCAGACCATCGATCGGATTGTCGATGTCTTTCCACCAGAGCAGCAGCAACAGATTCGGATTCAGCTTTCAAGCAGCCTGATTGCCGTTTTCTCGCAAGCCCTCATTCCCCGCCAGGATCAGATGAGACAGGTGTCAGGACGTGTGCTGGCTCAAGAAATTATGGTAGTTACACCCGCCATGGCCAATATGATCCGTGAAGGCAAGACGGCTCAAATGTATTCCTCCATTCAAATGGGGGCATCATTGGGAATGCAGACCCTGGAAATGGCGTTAAAAGATGTTTACCAACGTGGCTTGGCTTCCTTAGAGGATGTCATGCAAAAATCAAGTCGGCCTGATGATTTAAAGCGATTATTGGAAAGTATCGGTGCACCAGTTACATCAAGAAGCTAGCGAATATCTGGATTTCCTGGAGCTTGAGCGTGGATACGCTTTAAACACCATTGAAGCCTACTCACGTGATATTGGCGAGTTTCTGGATTATGTTCTCTTGCAGGATGCCGATTTACCCGGCAGACGGTTGGCCAATGCCTATATTCGCGTCCTCCGGGAGAAAGGCAACCAGACCTCAACCATTAGTCGTAAAATTCATAGTATCAAAGGCTTTTATGCCTGGCTGGGGGAGCGTCAATCCGCCATAGGCAATCCTTTTGAGTTTCTGGATTTGCCCCGTCAACAGCGAAGTTTACCCAAAGTACTTTCTGTTTCAGAGGTTCAAACCCTTCTGGCTTCAAGCGATGTGCCCCTTAAGGAAAAAATGGCCATTGAACTGATGTACGCCTGCGGCCTCAGGGTCTCTGAACTGATTTCATTGACCCTTCAAGATATTTCTTTGGATTCCGGGTATGTTCGATGTTTGGGAAAAGGCAATAAAGAACGATTAGTGCCCATGGGGCCACTGACCATTGAATTAATCGGACACTATCTTGGGCACGTCCATACCAATCCACAATCACAAGCGTATTTATTAAGCACCGAATCAGGAAAGCCCTATCACCGCATTGAAATCTGGCGTTTGATGCAAAGGGTCGGAACTATCATTGGCAAGCCTATCTCCCCCCATACCTTACGGCACAGTTTCGCCACCCATTTACTGGAAAACGGGGCTGATTTACGGGTTGTTCAAGAGCTTTTAGGCCATAGCGATATTGCCACCACTCAAATTTACACCCAGGTCAGCCGTCGCCATATCCGACACGCCTATCAAAAAGCGTTTCAAGGCTCATAAAAGCCCTTAGGATTGGGGAACCAGATTCAAACGCCAAATTTGATACAGGCCTTTCAAGGTCAGGCCATTATCGACATGGACATTGAGGATTTCATGCTCAACCATGGGGCGAATCGCTAACCCATAGCCTCCGGTAAACAGAAAGGTCACCGAAGACAGAGGCCAAGATGCGGATTGCAGCAGATTACCCACCACTTCCAGAATGATTCCCTTGTATCCAAAAAACAGGCCGTTCTCCAGACAGCTTTGGGTATTTAAGCCCGGTGTCTGCTCAGGATGCTTAAAAATATCCACTTCAAACAACTGAGCCGCATGATGGCTCCCAACCAGGGTCTGAAACTTTCGAGGGCCCGGACAGATGGCCCCTCCTAAAAATCGACCATCGGATTCCAACAGATCAAAGGTCGTGGTGGTGCCAAAATCACAGATCAAAAGACGCTGCCCCTGAAATGTATAGAATCCGCCAAGCAAATTGGCAACCCTGTCCGCGCCCAGAGTCGTTAAATCGTAATCGCTCAGATTCACCTGGCCAATTGTTGAGCTTCTTTTGGGAACATCATTTGCCCATAAAATGGGCACTTTGGGCGAAACAGAAGCCAATAAGGTCTCAAACATTTCGCGAACAGAGGGCACCACACTGGCAATGACAATGCCACTCAATTCCAAATCATTCAGAGGAGTCAAGGCCTCTTGCAGATCTTCCTGGAGAATCTGAAGATCCGCTTTATCTGTGGGAATACATTCGGTCTCCTCGAGTTGTCCCTCGATAAACAGACCGACTTTGGTAAAACTGTTGCCAATATCAATGGCAAGGACTTTTTGCATAGGGCCTCTAGGGCATTACGATTAATGTCTTGATTAAGTCTATCAGAAGCCGGACCGTTTGTATCAACATCAAAGCGCGCAAGAAAAACCCTCATCAGGGATGAGGGTTTTGAAGGAAGATCTTGGTGTAACAGACCTGCTTGTACTGGGAGGTCCAGCCAGTCTCTCTCTCTCTTAATCTCGTAAATCGGTTTGAATGGAACTATTGGGATTATCAAAGAGATAACGAATCCGCTCAGAAAGCTCTTTGTCATCCAGTTCCTGGCTGCAATTGTTCAAGGCCTGGGCTTGAAGGAAGCAATGGGCCGCTTCAATACTTTTACCCATAAAACTGTAGGCCCGACCTTTGTTGTAGTGGCACAGCGCATAATTGGGGTTAAACAACAGGGTCTGATCAAACAGTTCTATCGCTTTGTCGATATTGCCAATATGATCGAGGTATAACACCCCTAAGTTATTGAGGGCAATGTCATAGCCGGGATCTTGCTGAATACTTTTCTGGTAGTAGGTAATTGCCTCTTGAATTTTGTCCTGCATCCAGCAGAGATAACCCAAATTGCAAAGAATTTTGGCGTTGTTAGGCGCAAGCTCCAAGGCTTTCTCAAAAATTTGTTGAGACAGGAAATAGTCCTGTTTATCAAAATAGAGGGTGCCAAGCTGAATATAAGCATCCAGACATTGGGGATCCACACTGATTGCTGCTTGAAATGCCATAATGGCCGTATCGAATGATTGAATGTTACTGTAGAGTGTTCCTAAATGGCAATACAGCATTGCCTTTAATTCTGAGTCCTTGAGGGTCAGCATCGCCTGATTGGCATACATAATGGCCTTTTCATAGGTCTCAGCATTTTTGGCCAATGCCTGGCTGAGGACCATCATGATTTCACCGCTTTGTGGCCGAATTTTAAGCCAGTCTTCAAGGGCTTCGGTTAATTGCTCTGAGCAATGATAATTGTTATAGAGGTTAATCAGGTTACGATAGCCTTCATCGCTGGTGGGATAACGGCCAATGATCCGTGAGAACCAGAATTCAGCCTCTGTAAACTTTTCTTGTTCGGCATAGACTTTCCCAATCTCCGTTGCCAAAGGTTCCAAGCCTGGATAGGTTTGAAACATCGCCAGATAGGTTTCCAGGGCTGCTGCTGGCGTGGAGAAGGAATGGCTTAATTTCAACAGATAAAATTGCAGATGCAATTTGAAATTTTTTAAAGACCAGGTGCCCGGTAAGGTCAAAGCCGCTAAGCCCAAGTTTTTAAACCCTTTCAAGACATTGAGACACCGATGTTCTTGATGGGCCAACTCAAATTGAAGGCGGGACAAGTTAAAATAAGTTGTTCCCCGTTTCAACCAAGGGGCTACGTGAATCGCTTGCGTTAACATACCCGCTGCGTCTTTCAGCTTACCTTCGCGCACGAGCAGAAAAGCTTTAGCCTCTCTGGTACTTTTCAAGGTCTCAGGCGGCAAGGACGGGTTGGGCAACAATTGATTGAGAAAATACTCCGCCATCGAAAATTGGCCGTTCAGTAAATAGCATTGAACCAATTGGCCCAGAATCGTCGGATCATTCAGCAACTCGTAAGCCTGTGTGAATGCGTTAATCGCCAAATTCAATTGGTTTTGGCCTTGCTTTGGGTCCTTTGAGTTGGCAAGATAACGCTCCCCGTCTAATTTTAAGGTCAAGCCAACATTATCATCGTGGTGTATGCTCTTGTTAAATGCCTGTTCAAGTCCTTCAATAACATCCCGTTCCATACGCACACCAAACACCTTCCTCTACGCTAATCTGTTGAGATCAGTATCGGATTGGCAGGAAGAATCCTCAGGAGAATGACTCAAACCGTTACAAAATTTAATATCTATTTTATATAGAGATACATATCACACTGTCCCAATTTCAGAAATTGAGCCGATCAGGGAGGCACCTAAAATCCTTCTGCTTCTGCAGTGTTGTTCTGTGGATAATAATACTCCCAGCAATGAATGGCATCACACCCCTTACAAAGGGCAAACTGATTCATAAACATTAAATCAGCGATGAACTCTTTGTCATTCACCTTGATAATGACATCACCGCTATCCTGAGTATAAATTTGGACATCCCCCTGAAAGCTGGATTGAAGCACCAGCGTAAATTCAACCGCACCACAGGATCGGCACTTAAACATAGCAGATTCACGATTGGTCATTTGTTTTTATTTTATCCTACTCCGCGGGAATCCGGCCTCAGGACAAGGATTTTACGCTATTTAGAGGAGTAGCCAGATGAGCTTAAAGCAGGCAATGGGACGCAATCTTCTCAAACTTCTTAGGCCCAATACCGGCAATCTGAAGCAACTGGTTAATTTGGTGGAAGGGCCCATGGGCTTTTCGATAGTCGATAATACGGACCGCCATTTTAGGACCAATCCCCGGGAGCTGTTGTAATTGATCGAGGGTCGCCGTATTCAGATTCAGCTTTCCCTGGAAATCCGACTTTCGGCTTTTGTCTGAGTGAGCTTCCTGAGCGGTTTTTTGGCTTAAGATTGCAACAGGTGGTGCATCTTGACTGGGATTGGTTGACACAATTTTGTAAGCCCCCTCTGGCTGCGTCTCAGGCAGATTGGGTACCTTCATCAGGATCCGCTCTTCCTTGGACTGAGCCTCCAGAAGGCCTGGATGAGGCGAGACAATTAACGTGGCAGGGGGTGTTGGCCAAAGCAGATACAAAATGTTTCCGCTTAAGGCCAAGATTAAGACAGCCCAGAGCACTCGCTCTCCATACTGATGGATGGCCTGATGAAGAGAATGCCACAACGCCGTCATCTTGGAATTCATCTGCTGAGGCGTCCTAAAGTGGCGCTAAACCGCTGAAGACCTGGCAGAATCAAAGTTTTTGACCAAAGCCGCAATATCCTCATCGTTGACAAACTTTTGCTCATCCGCAAAGCGCTTGAAGGCTTCAAAAAACTCTGGAATAACGTTTTCAGGGATTTCCAGGTTTAACTCCATGAGCTTCGCTTTCAAGGCAGCCTTGCCGGAACGAGGCCCAAGGGGCAAGCTTGATTTTGAAAGCCCTACATCCTGAGGGTGCATAATTTCATAGGTATCCCGGCCTTTCAAAAAGCCGTCCTGGTGAATCCCGGATTCATGAGCAAAGGCGTTACGGCCTACGATGGCCTTATTGGGCTGAACCGGCATGCCGGTTAGCTCAGAAACCATTTGACTGGTGGCATAGAATTCGGCCGTATTTAAATTGGTATGACACCCCTCAAAATAGGCTTTCCGGACCTTCAGGGCCATGGCCACTTCTTCCATGGCAGCGTTGCCTGCCCGTTCACCAATGCCATTAATGGTACATTCCACTTGCCTGGCACCGTTCATCACGCCCATCAAGCTGTTGGCGGTAGCCATCCCCAGGTCATTATGGCAATGCACCGAGATGATGGCCTTGTCGATATTGGGGACATTCAGCCGAATATCTCGTATCAAGCGGCCAAATTCATCGGGAATGGTGTAGCCCACAGTATCTGGAATATTGACTGTGGTTGCACCGGCATCAATGACGGCTTCCAGAACTTTATACAGAAAAAAGCGATCCGTCCGACCCGCGTCTTCGGCTGAAAATTCCACGTCATGGCATTTAGATGCCGCCAAAGCCACCATATCGGCAGCTATTTGAAGAATTTCATCCCGGGTCTTCTTGAATTTTGCGGCAATATGGATATCGCTGGTGGCAATAAAGGTATGGATTCTGGGCCTTTTGGCCAGCTTGACCGCATCCCAGGTCGCTTCAATATCCTGAGGGGTCGCGCGGCATAAACCGGCGATAATGGGACCATTCACTTCAGCCGCGATTTGCTGAACCGATTCAAAATCGCCAGGGCTGCTAAAGGGAAAACCGGCTTCAATGATATCCACATTGAGCTTGGCCAGTTGATGGGCGATTTGCAGTTTTTCATGCTTTTTGAGCGAAGCTCCTGGAGATTGCTCCCCATCTCGTAATGTCGTGTCAAAGATAAAAACCTGTTTTTCTTCATGTAAATCTTCGGTTCTGTCCATGGGGCACCCTCCTGGCTGCGATGCTACTGTTTCCATGTTAATGGGAAGCGCATCATCATTCAAGTCCGGTCTCCCGATAAAAGCCTCTATTTCATTGCATTTTCGAAAATTTAACAAATCAATAAAATGCAGTTCTTGATGAAGCAAGCGGGAGTATGTCTTTTTTTTACGTTGAGTCCTTGAAATTCTCTTGAAATATGAAAAAATAGGGTATGCGTCGATTTGAGAACAAGCGGATTTTAATTGGCGTCACAGGTGGCATTGCTGCTTATAAAGCCTGTGACCTCATTCGCCGACTTTATAAGGAAGGCGCCTCTGAGGTCGTGGTCATGATGACCAAGACTGCCCAAAGTTTTGTGGCCCCCTTGACCTTTGAAAGCCTAAGCCGATCCTATGTCTATTTGCAGGATATGGAAAATACGGCTGACGGCACACCGGCTCATGTCAGCTTGGCGCAAGATATGGATGTCCTGGTGATTATTCCGGCTTCGGCCAATACCATTGCGAAACTGGCCCATGGCTTTGCCGACAATATTGTCACCACAACGGCGTTAACCTTTACCCATAAACCCATTGTCGTGGCACCGGCCATGAATACCCGGATGTGGGAAAACCCGATTTTTCAAAAAAATCTGCGCATTTTAAAAGCCTTGGACAATATTACCCTGGTCCCTCCCGAAGAGGGGGAATTGGCTTGTGGGGAGTATGGCGATGGCAAGCTGGCGGATTTGGAAACAATTCTGCTTCATATTTACAAGGCGATGCATCCGCAACGGCATTTATATAGAGATAAACGGGTTGTGGTCACAGCGGGCGGAACACAAGAGTCCATCGATACCGTTCGCTATATCACCAACCGAAGCTCAGGGAAAATGGGTATCGCGATTGCGGATGAACTCTTTGCCATGGGGGCAGATGTTCTCCTGTTACATACCATTCAAGGACTGGATCGACCCTATCGCATCATTCGATTGGACAGTGCTGAAGAGCTGGGGCGCTATGCCAAGCGTAACTTTAAAGAAGCGGACGGCATCATTATGGCAGCCGCTGTTTCAGACTATCAGTTGCCCAAAGAGCAAAAGCGCCTTTTGCCAGGCAAGTTGAAAAAACAGGAGACCCTCACCTTAGAGTTGGTTAAAACCCCGGATATTTTAGGCGAAATTGGGGTTTCTAAAAAGGAAAGTCAGTTTGTCGTGGGGTTTGCAGCAGAATATGATCATGTGTTACTGCATGCCCGTGAAAAACTCGAGCGGAAACACCTGGATATGATTGTGGCCAACGATATTTCCCGCCGGGATATTGGTTTTGGCAGTGACGATAACGAAGTCACCCTCTTATTTCGAGACAAGGAACGGGTGGATATCCCCAAGACCGAAAAGACCCTCGTCGCTCGGCAACTGTTGGTTCATCTGTATCAAAAATATTTGGCAAAACGGGAAGATGAGCCGGAATTACAGGAAGACAGCCTTACTGAAGAGCGGACCTCCGATTAGCAGGGGAACCCAATCTTAGGTTAGCGCTTTGATCAGAAAATTTTTGAAGCGACAGCCTTAATCTCTAGGAATTGAGGAGTTGGACTTTGAGTTGTGCGTACTCCTCATCCGTTAAAGTAGGTTGAGGTGCATTTGAGCCTCTTAGCGGGGTAAAAATCTCTTGATGATGAGTCGTTGGAGAGTCCTTATAAGCTGGCTCGCCTAAAGATTGTAAATAGGGCGTATAGTAATCTTCTCTTGGATAATCAGGATCTTGGGCCTTATAAGCTGGGTAAGCAACACGATAACTTCTCAAGTTTGCTCCCGTTAAGACATAATAATGAGTGGTTCCTTCCCGGCTCTCATCAAATGTTTTTCGCTCTCCCACGTCCGCAGTAATCCCTTCTTCCTTAAGCCGATCAACCGCATTCTGCGCTAAGCTTTTCTCTAGGCTGGGTCGATGTGGGTAAACGTTTATTTTAACGGCGCTACAAAATCGGGGCTGAACTTGCATGAGTGTCATTTCTCCTAAACATTTTTTATGTCACGTCAGGTGTGATTCTATCCTGATTTAAAGGTCTTCAACACCCAAAATTGCTAAAATTTGGGGAGGTTTTACATATTTTAATATCAATATTCGACCATCCCGGGGGCTGCTGGTATGATTGATTAAATCCAGTCTTCTGCCTATCTTGTTATAATGAAGAAAATTTTCGTAGGGGGAATGTCATCATGAGTCAATCTCGATCCATCTTTCATCCCGAGTTAGGCCGTATTTTACTGGTCGGTTCCGCTGAAACAGGTCTGACAGAGCTGACCTATATTACGCCTGACGACCCGGTCTTTGAAGATTCAAGTGATACCTTGCTGGATCAGGTAGAAATGCGTTTGGATAGTTATTTTAAAGGCAAACAGACCGATTTTTCGGATTTACCTTTAAATCCACAAGGCACCCTTTTTCAACAACACGTCTGGCGTACATTACTCACGATTCCATGGGGTGAAACCCGATCGTATAAATGGCTTGCTGAGCAGGTGGGTAATCCCAAAGCCAGTCGGGCTGTGGGAATGGCCAATGGCCGTAACCCTATACCCATCCTGATTCCTTGCCACCGAGTGATTCAGCAGGATGGAGCGCTTGGGGGGTATACCGGCGGTCTGGACATCAAACGATACCTACTTGGCCTTGAAAGCCATCCACTGGGTGATTCAATACAGCAGTCCCGTCTTGAATTCGCCCTGACGCCTGCATAACCGGCGAGGGCATTGTATTGAACAAACGGTTTTAAGCAGGTCCGTTTATTGGCCTTGCAGTGAAGCGGCCTTTGAAAAATCCAGAATCATCTCATCCCCAGGCTTGACGACCACCGTTTCTCCTTTTCCAAAGATGGCTTTGGCGGCGTTCACGGTTGTGACGGCTGTTCCAGTTGCCACACCGGCAACTGTATTGGTGGGAACCGTCAAAAGCATGTTTATACCGCCCCCACGGGCCTGGCCTGCCTCAACGCCTCTGTCATGAAAATGCTTATACTCTGCAATCCCTTTATCTACACTGGTATTGAGCTTTGAACCCACCCCTGGATCGGTATAAAGAGCATTTTTACTCGG
>JANWKX010000019.1 GCA_025451145.1 Vampirovibrionales bacterium | reverse complement strand
TTTTTGGGTTTCTCCAGGCGCTAAGCTGAATTTCCAGTTGGGGTAGAGAGCGCTGGATTGGTATACTCGCTCAAACCCCGCTTCTGATTGAGAAACCGTCTCAATCGGAAATCGCCAGAGATCGGTGGGGCGATCAAACGTCAGTTGATAAGTCAGTCCCATCCAGTCATCCACCAGCTCAATGCCTTCAATCGCTTCCAATGTCCCCTTTGAAACCATCCGAGTATCCGTTAAGGTCTTGGTTTTATCCACCACGGCTGTTCCGCCATCTCCTGAAGACGGTGCTTTCGATCCAGCTTTGATGGGGGAACTGACTAATCTGTAGTAGCGATCTGGCGCATCAGGCGCCAAAAGATTCACATTGAACTCTGGGGAAAACCACAGAGGCAGATCGGCCTGGCTTTCGTTGGTGAGTCGATATTCGATTCGGGTTTCCGTTGAGTCTTTTTCCACAGAAATACTCTTTTGGACCCGAAGGGCATGGGGCTGCTCATTTGCCCAAACGGTCCCCAGCCGCTCCAAAACAACCTCATTGCCTGCTGCTTTGAGGACTTGATAGGGCTGATTGACAAAATCACCCTGTTCACCGTATTGAACCTGATAAAGCTTGTCAAAAGTCGTGTCTGGGGCCAGGAAATGATCCAGCAAGCTCATTCTTCGGTGCCAATCATAATGAAGCAGTTTCTCAAGGCCGCGTTCTTTGGTCACAATGCGATCGTGAATGGTCTTGGCTTCGCCAGGATCTTCCCCATCCATCACCGCGTGGGCCAGTTTATCGTGGTAAGGCTCATATCGGCGGGATAAAGTATCAAGCAGGTTAAAGGCTTTGGGCCGATAATCCAGCTCAAAGAGCGCCCCACCCTCTTGGGGATCAAAATAAAGATTCTGGAGTTGGTTTTCAATCAGGACTTCCAGCTGGCCATCACAGTCAAAGTCAACAGTAGTGACTTTTAGAAAGGATTTACCCTCCAGGGCTTCATCTGCCAGGACTTCTGCCTTCAAGAGATGCTTATACGTCGCATTTCTGAGGTTGGTCAGATAAAGACCGCCAAAGACCCCATGCCAAAAGGCATCGTTGCTTTGCCCCTGCCACAAATGATTGAGTGCCTTCTCCGCCTTTTTGGATTGTTTTTCTTGGAGTGTACGAACTTTTTGGCTGACATGAAGCATCTTTTTATGCAGATTATTGGATTCCGGATATTTCACCAGGAAATGCCGCCAGAATCCGCCCCGTAAGAATTGTTTGTATTGATCGGGGGCGTCATGCAAGGCATTTTCCAAGGCATTAACATGTTTGGAAGGAAGCGCCCAAGCCAGCATCTCACTATAACTGGCTGTAGGTAAATAGATTCTTCCAAAAGAGGGGGTTTGTTGAATGTATTCACTGTAAAGCTGGCATTTCACAACATCTTTATTGGCTTCAATGGCCTGAAAGAGTCGTTCTAGCCATTTTTCCTGGTACACGGATTTAAAGGTTCCTGGCCAAACCCCAAATTTTTCACCATCATCAAAGTAAATGGCCGCCCGGTTTCCTTCCGGCGTCGCAATGGAATGCAGATAGTTCATAATCTCCTGGGGATCGGCATAGGGGATTAAATAGCGCATTTGCTTACTGACAGGGAAAATATCAACCATGTTGCCCTGTTCTTCAGAGGTGTAACGCCCTAGGAGTTCAACATCATCCAAGCCGACGGAGTTAAAGTGAGAATCATCCAGACAGATATACTCCACGCCTGCTTCCGCAAGATACTTCACCAAGTGAGGCTCCCAAACCCGCTCGGCCAACCACAAGCCTTTTGGCGCAACACCAAGCAGGCTCTTGATTCGTTCCGTCAGACGTTTAATTTGCCCCAGCTTATCTTCATCGGGAATAATCGCCAAGATGGGTTCATACATCCCACCCGTAAAGACTTCCACCTGGTTTCGCTCAACCAGTTTTTTGAGGAGCGTGATGAGATCAGGATGATGTTCGGCCAGCCAATCCAATAGGTATCCGGTATAATGAACCGACATTTTGACACTGGGATATCTTTCCAGTAATTCCAGAAAGGGACGATAGCACTTGTCTGTGGCTTCTTGGATGACATGATCCCAGTTATCAACCGGTTGGTGGTTATGAACACCTAACAATAGGGAAACAGACGGGTTAGCCATTAAGATAAATCTCCTTGCGAGGTTAGAGCTAATGATAACAATGAAGATGAAGGTTCCAGATGGGAGCTTGCGGCTTCCTGCAACCGCTCACGTTTGGTCAATTGTTTGTATTTTTCCAGATAATCCGTAACAGCTGTGACGTAAGCGGCATGACTCCATGTGAGGGGTGCAACGGATATGGCTTCACCTGTATAAGGGTTGATTTGCTCCGGTAACAGCCCACTGGGAAGCGCCACACCACTTACCCATTCTAACAGTTCCAGGGCCGGTGCCAAGTCTTCTTTCTGATGGGCCACAGCAATATACCACTGGGCCAGCCACATGGTGCAGACAATCCAAGGGTTCCCAGGAACCTGATTGGTTTCATGAGAAATCTGGTGATAATAATCATTAACATAACGCGCCATGCCGCCAATCGAAGTTTTAACCCACAGCCGATCCCGAAGACACGCCATGTTTTGGACCATTTTGGGATCATCCGCACTCAAAACTTCAAAAAAGAAGAGTGCAAAGGTGCTACTACCGATGGTTTTATCACCGACCAATTTACCTGTCTTTTTATCTTGGTCCAGTTGGCGATAGAAAAAGCCTTCTTCACACCATAGGTGTTTCAATGCGGCGTCTTGAATCTGGCGGGCCGTCTCACGGTATTTCACTGTGTTTTCCTGATCACCGAACACTGCGGCAAAATTGGCCGCCGCTTGAAGTCCGCCATAAACCGCCGCAACCGTAAAGGTATGAATGCCAAGACGTTCTTCCCACAAATCATAGCTGGGAAGCGGAAGACCGGTATCTTCATCCCGGTAATGACATAAAAAATTGGCAGCGGGCATAATCATGTCATCGTACATGTTCCGGACAAACTCAATGTCTCGGTATTGCTGATAATGATGCCAGAGAGACCACAGTATCAAAGCCGTTTCATCTTCTTGGATAGGCAAAATGGTCTCATCATCAGGATTGATCCATGAGTGCCAAGAACTGCCCACGGCCCCACCAGGGGTATATTTATGATAGAAAAATCCACGCTGCTCACGACGGATATCAAGGTTAGGTTCAAGGCCTTCCAAAAAGATTTTGTGGCAAAAGCGAAAGAATCGCCGAGTTAAGTCCTGATGCCCCGTTAAATCCAAGGCATAGGCCACAAATGCCCCATCCCTTGGCCACATATAACTATAGGTATCCCGGGCAAAGGAAAAATAATCGGTGTCATTGGCTGCCGTGATGGCCCCATCATTATCGGCCTGAGTCCGAACCGTCAACAAGCTACGCTTAAACAAGTGACTCACATTGGGTGGCAAAACACCCAGATTCAAATGGACCCGACTGACCACCCAGTTTCGCCAGTAATTTTCCGTCTGGGAAAATAGGGATTCGCACCCGGTGGCCAACAACAACTGATGGCCCTCCCGGACGGCCTTTAATGTTTCACCGGCAATAATCCAATAATCCAGAGTGACAGGGTGTTCAACCGAAAGAGAGGCATGAAACCCCATGGCACTATCTACGGAGCCTTGGGCAATGGGGTTTTTAGACAATGCGCCATCCTCGGCATCCTTCCAAGTCCCCTCAGCCCCATGAAACTTTTTCGTCCCGCAGGAGTAATCTGTAGGCCCCGTTTTGCCATTGATCTGTCCGGAACTAAGTAAATAGATCCGTCGCTTGTAATGGACAATGCCTTGGCTATGGGGATCGTAAAAGGCGGTATCGCCAATATCCGTTTCATACAGATAATAATCCTGGCAGATAAAAAGTCTGATTTCACGGGTTTTGGAATTGCCAGAAGTATCTTCAACGAGTATACGACGCAGGTAGATGTCTTTATCAGGCATCACGGTATCATTCACCGTGAGGGTGATCCCAAGTAATTTATTCACGGCCGTCGATTCCGTCACCAGGCTATCCTGACGATATCCAGGCGTGATTGTCCAATCGGAATAGCTCAGCCACGAAAACTGACCCTCAATCCAAAGTCCCAGGCGATGATAATGCCCCAGGATATGATTCAATTCACCCACATGAGGATAGTACAAATCCCTCAGGTGGAGAGTATTATCCAGGCAAATCAGGAGATTGCCATTGCCAACGACGAGATCACGAGGCATCGGGATGGGCTATCGATTTGGCGTGGCAACCAGCTCTGGTTTTCGATGATACGAGTACCATTGATAGTCCAGATGGGGGAACGGGTTGTCTTCATCCTCAAAGTGCGCCAGCTCAGCTTCATTAATAGCCTGCTTCTCCAACATATTGGCCAAATCCCAAAATCGGCTGACGTGTTCATTGAATCGTTCCACAGCATAGTCTTTGGCCTGGAATGTCGTGACCAAAAAGGGCCAATCGCTGCTTTCCAAGAGCAACAGCTCTCTCAAAGCCTGGTTGAGAACACGACGCTTCAGCGGATCCTGTTCGTTCGGGTAGGTTTGGACCAAATCACGCATCTTCAGTTCCGCGCTGTGAATTTGAGGCCACATCCATTCAGTATGATGGTTCTGCCAAACCCAGTAATGACCACCTTGTCCCCAGGTACTTTCAGGCAATTCAATGGCCGATTCCGGTGGGTGCGCTTCCAGATACTCTGAGGCGGTTTCAAAGGAAACGCCTTGGGTCTGGTGCAATTTTTGAATCACCTGCTTGAGCCAAGTTACCCCTTCAAACCACCAGTGGCCAAAGAGTTCGGTATCAAAGGACACCATGACCAAGCCCGGCTTGCCAGTGGCGTCATGATGTTCTTTGAGAATTTGATGCACCAAATGCGCAAAGTGATCCGAGTTGGTATGGGTTTGCGCTTCAGCCAAGACCGGGTCATAAAGCATTTTATCGCCCAGGTCACACTCTTTTGAAGTCAAACGCCAATAATGAAGACCGGATTTGTCGTCTTTTTTATGGAACTCACGGTAAAGACCGTCTCCAGGATAACCATGCGCCGCAGACCAAACCTGGAAGCTGGCGCGATCGTTTCGGCCCATGACAGCCACCGGATAATTTCTCATCCAGTAGGCTTCAAAAGTGGTTAAGCCCGTAGAAGGTCTGGCAGGCAATGGAATATACTGAATATTTCCGTAGATACCAATGACACGCCTTGCACCGGAGGAAACACCGCCTTCAATAGCGTGATATTCCGTGAAGAAATACTTCAGATTGTTTTCGTAGAGAAAGGCATCGATGGAGGGGCGAATAGAAACACTTCCTGAAGGCAGGTGTTCACGTTCTTCCGGGCGGTAGGCGCATTCAGGCAACCAAACGCCTTTAGGTTCACGGCCAAAATGCTTTTTATAGGCTTCAACCCCGACTTTAAACTGGGTATTTACGGCTTCATCGGTACCCAACAAGGGCGAAAACCCATGGGTTGCCCCGGACGTTGTAATCTCGATACAGCCATCATCCTGAAGGCTTTTAAACCCGGCCAACAGGTTACGCTGGTATTTTTGCTCAAATTGCTGTTTCAAAGTCTCGTAGTATTGCACATACCACTTTGATAAATATGC
>JANWKX010000018.1 GCA_025451145.1 Vampirovibrionales bacterium | reverse complement strand
GAAAGACAAGGCGCAAAAACCAACGGTCATGAATCCTATGAACAAATACAGAACTGCTTTTTTCACCCGTAACACCTTGCTTCTCAACACCTATCTTAGGTTACGCACCGACTTTATGGGGCTGGCTTTGGAAAATACTGTTTCCCGGAAAATCCGATGAGGGTATCTCCAACCAATCCAGGACTGTTTTACCAATATCGGCAAAGCTTTCACGAATGCCCAAATTTTTGGCGTCCAAAGCAGGAGAATAGGCCAGGATGGGCACATATTCGCGAGTGTGATCGCTTCCGGGAGCCGTTGGATCACAGCCATGATCACCTGTGAGCATCAAGAGATCACCAGGTCCCAGGTCCTTGAGATAGCGTCCAATGGCCGCGTCGATTTCTTCCAGGGCATGGGCATAACCGGCAACATCACGGCGATGGCCGTACTTCATGTCTGTATCGACTAAATTGACAAAAATAAACTGCTTATCTTCATCAAATTGAGGGGGATTATCTTTATCATTCACTAAATCCGGCAACGAAAGCTGATTTTTCAGGGCTTGTTCTGTAATTTCAAGACCATGGGTGTTGCCGTTGGTGTGGATGGCATGGGTGACACCCACCTGGCAAAAGATATCCTCGATTTTACCAATGGCCAATGTGACGCCTTGGTGCTGTTTAACGATGTCCAAACAACTTCCGGGAGGCGGCGGGACGGCATAATCTCGGCGATCGCCTCCTAGTCGTTGAAAATGCCCAGGCTCACCGATAAAGGGTCTTGCAATGACACGGGAGACTTCGTGTTCTCCTTGCAATAACTCGCGAGCTACCGAGCACCAGTGATATAGCGTGGATAAGGGAACTTTCTCCACATGGGCCGCAATTTGGAAGACGCTGTCTGCGCTGGTATAGACAATTGGGTAGCCGGTTTCAAGATGCTGAGACCCATACTGATCAATTATCGCCGTGCCCGAAGCAGGCACATTTCCGTAAATGGATTGACAACCGGTACGTTCAATAAATGCGTTGATGACATCTTCAGGGAATCCGTTGGGGTAAACCCGAAAGGGCTTCTTCAAGTAAATGCCCATCATTTCCCAATGGCCAGTGGTGGTATCCTTTCCCTCGGAACGCTCCATCATCTTGCCAAATAAACCTTTTGGTTCTTCGGTTGGCTTGATATTTCGCATCGGGATGATATGCCCCAGCCCCAAAGAAGCCATGTTGGGAAGGTTGAAATGCGCCATATGGCTATCAATATTTCCTAAGGTATTTGCGCTTAAACTGTCGTTATAATCGCCTGCATCCGGTAAGGCGCCCACGCCTAACGCATCAATGACAATCACAATCGCTCTTTTTTTCATGTGCGCAACCCACCTTGTTGTTTTGACCAATCCTATTTTAGAATAAAATAAAACAAGCGTCCGGTAAACCTGAATCAACCTAGGAGAAAGCCCCCCGTGTTTTCAAGATTTAAAATCTTCAGCATTATTTTCAGTCTTTTACTCCTGATAACAGTATCGTTCACAAGCCTTCAGGCTTTAGCCTTGGTGAGCCTATCAGACTCTACCATTAATGAGGCCATTGAACAGGGACTTCGTACCAAAAAGTTGGGATTGAGCGAACTTCTGGATGGCAATTGGAAAGAAGGCGCGAATGGTGCGTTGTTAAATATCTATACGCCCTACATGGACATTGCCAAAAGCGTTCGCCATCTGGACATGACCAACGATCCCTCTGCGGAAGATGTCAAAAAGGCCCGGAAGAAAATTCACAAAGACCTCGACTACATCTGGACCCATCAAACCGTCAAATTTATAGTTTCACTCTATGGAGACAACTCTGGATTTGCCAAAAATTACTATGCCGTGATCGAGGGATTTGGTCGAGGTCAGAACTTTACCCTATATCCCGATAAAACGGTTCAACAATATTTGGCCAACAAGGAAGGCGATGTCAAAGACAGTCCTTTTACGGCAGTGAATACCTATACCTACAACTTTGATAAAATTGCCCCGATGGACGAGTTCACCTTTAAGCTCTACGGAAAAGGGATACAGCCAGTTCTCTTCAAGGTTGTTTCCAGCCGGATCAATTAAAATTTTTACCCAATCTGGCTAAACCGACCTGCAATTTGGCTCTTAGCACCGTCTCCTAACTCGCCCGGAACGTAGAGTAGCGGGGCTCCAGATTCCTTGCTAACCGCTAAAGCTGCTTGTGCCGTCATATAGTTTTCGTTCACGCCGAAAACACCATGTCCAAATGAACCCAACCCAGAATTGTTATTAAATCGAGGCTCTATTGATACGCCTGCTTGCTTTGAATAGGCTGCCATGAGCTTTTCGGGTTGTTGACCCGCATTAAAGAAATAAGCACCGGCGGAAAAACGAATCGACATAGCTGATACTCCCAATAGGCTGATTGATGATTCAATGAAAGAAAGTATGATATCTCATATGAAAAACACACGCTTGCAAAAATTGCCTATTGGCCATTCATATTGCCTTTAAGTATTTTTAGCCCTCGATCACGTTTAAAATAGATTCTTTAAAAGGATTCTAAGGAAAAGGTAGCCTAAAAAAATACAGCCTCTTAGGAGGCTGTATTAAAGTTTTTGTTTTGAGCTTTTTCTTAGTGGCTTTCAACCACATCTGGTGTGTTCAGGTTGAGCGCCAGTACAATTCCGAAAGCCATATAAGCAGTCAAGGCAATCAGCGTCTGGAGATTCATTGAAAATGGAATGGCTTCATAGCTTCCCAATCCACTAATCATCCCATGCATACTTTCAATAATCTGGGGCAGAAGCACCATTGAGAATAGCCCGACGATAACGCCGTAAACCAGGCCTTTACTAATATAATTTCCTGGCAACAGGCTTTGGATGGATGAATATACCATGGCCCAAACAATCCCTAGGATGGAGAGGGCAACAGCACCTGCAATATAGGGTGAACCCTGATTGAAGACATTACCCATATCCCGGGTTACATCAATCATGCCCATGCCCATGATTTGCGGAATAACGATCATAAAAATCACGATCGCTGCACTAGCCGTTATTCCGGCCGTGACAGTCGGTCCCCAATTGATACGCATGAATACTCTCCTCCTAAATCGTTTGTATTAATATAAACAACCTAAAGAACAGCACTATTTTAGGTTGTTTTATCAAAATAGGGAAGAGGCTGCCTGCCTTTGGCCGGTTGGACGGGCAAGCCGTCTCTTCGATATCGGGATTTTTGTGCTAAAGTGTGAGCATCGAAAGCATGAGAGGGTATTTCTTCATGGCATCCTGGACGGTGGCATCCCTGACTGAACTCTATAACGACTCATTACCAAACCTCATTTTTAAGGCGCAACAGGTCCATCGCCAATTCCATGATCCCGAGCAGGTTCAGTTTTGCACCTTGTCTAATATCAAATCCGGCAATTGCCCTGAAGATTGTGCCTATTGCCCGCAAAGCGCCCGTTATAACACAGGAATTGATACTTGGTCACTTCCAACACTGGACGAAATTAAAGATCAGGCCTTGTCTGCTAAACAAGCCGGTTCAACACGCCTTTGCATGGGAGCCGCATGGCGAGAAGTTCGTGAGGGCAAGGACTTTGATCATGTGCTGGACCTGGTGAGAATGGTTCGCTCACTGGATATGGAAGCCTGTGTGACCCTAGGCATGTTGAATGTCAATCAGGCAGCCCGTCTTAAAGAAGCAGGACTCACGGCTTATAACCATAATATTGATACTTCTCCAGAATATTATTCGGAAATTATTACCACACGGACGTTTGAAGATCGTCTCAACACCATTGAAAACGTTCGCCAAGCCGGGATTCAAGTTTGCTGTGGCGGGATTATTGGACTTGGCGAAAGCCTCCAGGATAGGATTCGCTTTATTCAGGTCCTGGCAGAAATGGATCCTCAGCCGGAATCGGTTCCCATTAATGCCCTGGTGCCCGTTGAAGGTACACCCTTAGGAGAACAGCCCCCCATTGATCCTTTTGATCTGGTGAGAACCATTGCTACAACCCGGATCGCAATTCCTCAAGCCATTGTTCGCCTCTCGGCAGGGCGGACTCAATTGAGTCAGGAAGCACAAGCCCTTTGTTTTTTAGCAGGCGCAAACTCTATTTTTACAGGCGAAAAGCTTTTAACCACACCAAATCCAGGTATCGATGCCGATCACGAGCTGATGAACAAACTGGGCATGCGGCCCATGGCTGAAGCACCTTCGCAACTGGTTGGGGCCGTCTAAAAACAGCGAGCTAAACAGGGATTTGCTCTGGCAATTGATGTTCAGCCGTCCTTAAAGTGCTGGTCGGGTAACCATAGAGATCTTTTAAAATCTCAATCGGGGCTTTTTCAGGCAACAGTTGGGCTTCAGGATCAATCAAAAAGGTCTGTTCAAGGGCATACTGACCCGATAAAACTGAATGACTGACCATATCGGTATAAACCATCCAGCCCGAATGAGGCGGAAATTCCCAGGTGGCTTTTCGGGCCTGAGCCTGAAAGTCGGCATTTTCCTTGAGGAAATTGTGGAAATCCATCATCCATCGATCGTAAGGGGATTGGTTCGACTGTTTAAGCCCCAAGGCATGACTGAGCCGTTGGCGTAAAGAAGTCTTGTCCGATCGTTCGAGTTGGCCGGAAAGTGGGCGCATCTGCCCTTTAAACCGATGAGCCAAGACCTCAAAATTATCAGATGTTTTCCAGACTCTGACCTTTGTGGGGTGAATATTGGTAAACACTCGTAAAATGCGTTTTCCATAGGTCGGCCGGGTTGGAAATGAATCCACATGAAGCAAATCGTTCCGTGCTCTTAATCTTAAAACACGCCCTTCCTCTTCAAGCGGCCGAAAGCTCGTATAATCCAATGAGCGATGATTCCGATAGGGAGATAGAAACTCATCCAGAAATTGGGTGGTTTTCTCACTGTAGCTTTTTAAAACCGCCTTGAGACGGAGGGTGTCCACGCCTGCCCTCTGATCGATCCCTGTTAATTTATCTAAATGGGGTTTATAAGCGATATTTTTGTGGCGAGGGCTTTCCAATTGTTTTTGGTTGAGGAGAAAATCGCGATCTTCGTCTGAAAACCCAAAAGGACTGTGTTCAAAATAGAGGATACCCCCTTGCTCCAAATAGGTTGCCGGGTGGGCCAGAGCCTCTGAGGCGCTGTTATAGCGGGTGGATTCCGCATCGGTCATGAAAGCTTGAAAGGGAATGGTCATATTGAACGACTCCATCAGTCAACCATCAGTTGCCCTTCAGGATACTCCCATTGGATGGATCAGGCAAGATGAACAGTATCCGCAGCGTGTCCGTCAGTATTTGTAAGTCAATTCTCTAAAAATCTCTAGGGTTCGGGATTTTAAGAGGTTTTACAGCATCATTTCCCTAGACATCTTGGGAATAGTCGCAATCAGATGGAAATTTATAATATTGCTGGACTGAACCAGAAAAAATCTTGAAATCGCTTGAAGCGAATTAAGTAAACTTAAACGAAAAGGTATTGATACTATGAGTCGAAAACAAAAGGGAAGGTTCGTGCCCGGAAAAGAGAGCCCTGCTGTTAAAGTATCCGATCAAACACCCCAAAGCCAAGCTTTCATTCCTGATCGAGAAGATACTTTAAAATCTTTACAAGACACATCACCTGAGACTCAAACCAAAGTCCCGGACCGGGAAGATACCTTGGAAACCATCCAGGATAGCTGAAAAAAGATCGGGGCATTTTAATCGAATTTGGCGGTACCAAATCGATCGTTTTAGAGCGGATCCAGATTGGCAAATTTGGGATCTAGCAACTTTTTACCTGGAATGGTGTCAAACTTGATACTATAAACCGCTTTTTCACCTTCACCAATGACTTGCTCCAGGGTACCTGCCCCAAATTTGGGATGACTCACCCGAGTCCCAGGCTCCAATAAGCGAACAAAAGAAGACGCTGATGGGGCCTTTAACCGGTTGGAACCACTTGAAGATGAACTGGCGGAAGCGGATTTCTTAATCCGAGTGGCCGGCGGCTCATCCTCTTCAAACCGGCTGGAGGTATAGCCTGAAGATCGCTCTTGGGTATAGATTTTACGAGAGCCGTAAGAATAATCGCCCTCTGATGATGAATCCCGGTAAGAGGACCGTTCATAATCCAAGGAGTATGTTCCCGATAGAAATTCTGGAGGCACTTCCTTTAAAAATCGGCTGGGGCTGGCGTATCGAAGCTCACCAAAGACCATTCGTCGGCGGGCATACGTCAGATATAAACGATCAACGGCCCGAGTCACGCCAACATACATTAATCGGCGCTCTTCTTCCATCTGTGTTTTATCGCTCAGGGAGCGGGCATGGGGAAACAGGCCTTCCTCCAGTCCCGCAATGGCCACAACCGGATACTCAAGCCCTTTGGCCGAATGCATGGTCATTAGCACATACTTGTTTTCAGCCGGCTCCGCACTATCTAAATCACTTAACAGGGACATCTGGGTTAAAAACCCAGCCAGGTCCCCTTCTGGATTATCCGAAAGATATTGCTTGGCCACACTGACAAATTCTTCAATATTCTGAATGCGCCCTTCGTTGTCCATTGGGTCATCTTGCTTCAACTCATCCAGATATCCAGTGGATTCCACCACATGGATAATCAAATCATTCAGGCTTAACTGTTGGCTTTGATGTTTTAAATCTTCTATGGACGCTACAAAACGACCAATGGCTTTTTGCGTATTGGCCGCAATCCCAGGAAGCTGCTCCACAGCCCTTAAGACTTGATATAAGGGGATTTGTTGGGCTTCAGCATAGGCTTCCAGTTTATCAACAGTTGTCTTACCAATGCTACGCTTAGGGACGTTGATAACCCGTTTGATGCTATACGCATCCTGATCGTTAAAAACCACATTGAGATAGGCCAGGACATCTTTGATTTCACGGCGTTCATAGAACTTCAGGCCACCTACGACAGTATAGGAAAGGCCTCGGCTCATGAAAATATCTTCAAACATTCGGCTTTGCGAGTTGGTTCGGTAGAGAATACAGCAATCGCCAGGCCGATACTTGCCCTCTCGGATCTCATTTTGAAATTTATCAATAATGAAAAAGGCTTCGTCGCGATCATCCTTGGCTTCATAGCAATAGATCTTTTCCCCAGGGCCTTTGACGGAAATTAATTCCTTCGGAAGCCGCTCCAGGTTGTTTTCAATAATGGCATTGGCTGCATTCAAGATATTGCCAGTCGAGCGGTAGTTATGCTGGAGTTTAATCAGCTTGGCCTCCGGAAAATCAGTTTGGAAATTCAGGATAATCTTGAAATTTGCCCCTCGCCAGCTGTAAATGGATTGATCCACATCACCCACCACGGTTAAGCCACGGGCCTGCCAAAATTGAACCGGATCGATTTGCCCACGCTCGGATTTGGGTCGGCCTTCCACAATCAGGCGGACCAGCTCATACTGGGCATCATTGGTATCCTGAAACTCATCTACCAGAACATGGGTGAAGCGCTGATGGTAACGCTCCCGAACCGATGGATTGTCACGAAGAAGCTCAACGGTCTTTTGAAGCAAGTCGTCAAAATCCATGGCGTTGTTTCTGGATAAAATGGCCTCATAGGTATCATAAATTCGGGCCAGCTTTTCCGACTTGAAATCCACCGCCTTGGACGCATATTGATAGGGACTGATCAACTGGTTTTTCAGATTACTGATCAGGTACTTGATATTTTTAGGCGTATAGAGCTTATCATCCAGTTCCAACAGCTTAATGGCCTCTTTCACCGCTGCGATGGAGTCACTTTCGTCGTAAATCACAAAATTGTTGTTCCAGGTCTTCCCGGTGTCGCTTTTATAAAGACCTATTTCTCGCCTTAAAATTCGCCCACAAATGCTGTGAAAGGTGCCAATCCACATGCCGGTCTCTGCGCCATGGGGAAGAATCAATTGAATCCGATGCGTCATTTCCTTGGCGGCTTTGTTGGTAAACGTTACCGCCAGAATTTGGCTGGGATCTATTCCTTTGGAAACGGCTGATGCGATTTTACAAGTCAGAACACGGGTTTTACCACTTCCGGCACCGGCCAGCACTAATAAAGGGCCATTCAAGTGTTCGATGGCGTCTTGCTGTTGTGGGTTCAGGTTTTGAGTCATGGGCATTGAAGGCGGAGCGATAGTCATCTTTTACTCTCTAACAATTTTTCTTTCCAGGAATACGGGGTTTAATATAATATAGACATTCAGACTAAAATATGTCAGGGCTTTGAAATAAAGCGTTACATAGAATCAGATATGAAGCAAACGGAACCGTTACGCATGGAACAACAGTCACATATGATTTACATGGGAGAGGATCCCGAAGTCCCGTCATCCGCGATGACCACCGCCAGTCATGTTGATCAGGATATCCCGGATCCTCATGATGAGTTGGCGGCTGAACTCATTGCCCTTAGACAACAAGCCAAAAACATTGCCATTATTGGGAGTCGGAATATCCCCCTACCCCATCAGCAATTGATTGAAGCCCTGGCCTATATGCTGGTTAAAGAGGGAAATATCATTGTTACCAGTGGTGGTTCAAGCGGCACCAATGCAGCAGCCATTCGTGGCGCCATGCGGGCGAATCCTGACCGGTTAAAGGTGATTTTGCCTCAGACTATTGGCCATCAGCCTTCGGATGTTCAAGACCAATTGATTGGCGTACCCAATATTCAGGAGCATCCTGAGTGGAACATGATGACATTGGCCGATGCCAGCCGACTTTGCAACCGGGAAATTGTGGATGCCGGCCAACAATTGATTATCTACCTGTCTCACTCCAGTAACACCCTTCACTCAGCCATTGAGTACGCTGAAGATAATCGGAAAATTGTCACGGCCTTTTATTTGGATTAAGCTTGGCCTAAGCTGAGGTGAGGATCCTCAGTTCCAAAGACGCTTGCAGAAACCAGGTATCTTTGATTTAATGAATCCTTGTTAAATGCCCCATGTCGCGTGGGGGTGTAGCTCAGTTGGTAGAGCGTCTGCTTTGCACGCAGAATGTCGCGGGTTCGATTCCTGTCACCTCCACTTTTAAGTTTTGCCAAGGTGTGTGGATATTGAGCCGTCATCACATATAGCGATGACGGCCAACTATGTAAGCGTTAAAAGCGCCTATAACGGATAGCCGTTCATCGATACGCTTTGCTTTTAGCGATAGGGTCCTGTATTGTCGTTTATTTTGATTCTTTTCTTTGACAACCGACACGTTCTACGAATATAGCTTGTTTACACATTTAGTCAGCACCTGATAAGGCCATTTTTGGTTTGCCTGTTCTTCCAATATATGGGGGGGGATATTTTCGCGCCTCTCACCCACCTGGGTAGTCTGTCTATTTAAGGATTTCTAAAATATCGCCTACCTGGGCAATGACCCTCTCGAGGCTGGCTAGATAAGATGTATAACATAAGCTTCAGAACACTAAGTGAGTTGGAAGAGAAGTATTATTCAAATCCTTTTTTGCTGATATCCGTAGGGCCTTTTTGGAGGCCCTTTTTTATTGCAATGGCGGCATTTAGAAAAGGCTTACCTCGAAGGCTCCTGGTAATACTGTTCAAGAAACTTGAATTTGAGGATGGACTGCTTTACAAG
>JANWKX010000017.1 GCA_025451145.1 Vampirovibrionales bacterium | reverse complement strand
CACCAATCAAAAGGCTAAAAGGCTAGCATCCCTTGAAACGCAAGACACAAGCTTCTCTTAAACTTCTCTCTTCTCTTCTTCTCTTTCTCAAATCTTCCTCCGGCAACGGAGGATTTTTTTTTGGAAAAAATCAACTAATATGCCCCAAGATTGTGATATCAAAGTGCTTAACGAGCTATATAGTAGACCAATAGCGGTACAAGTGAGGCCTTTCAATGCGCCAACCGATTATTTTCCCACGGGGAGCTTATCTATTTAATGGATTTACATCCATTTCTGCATCAGTCACAATGGTAGTAGCATGGCAATTGCCTGCTTAAACGAATTTGAAGCGAAGCGGTGGGGACCCCATGACCTTGAGCAAATTGTTTTTGAAAACAGTTCTACTGGGGTTTTTGTGTGCGTCCATGCTCGGGCTTATGGCCTATGCCGATGACTTTTTGGGTCAGGCCGAGCAGCAACTGTTTGCCAGAACATTCACCCAGGATTCGCCTGAAGATCGTTTAAATCGACTGGAAACCCAGGTTCTGGGGCAGCCCCAAAGCGGATCGGTTGAAGACCGCAGCAAGCATTTACAAAGTGTTCTCTCTCAAAACATCTTTCAGCCTGACCCAAACCAGCCTGCTGCTCCGGCTGATAATACTGCCAATACCCCTGACCCCCCGCAACCGGACGCGACGGATTACCCATCGGTCACGCAGCTTGAACAACAAGTCTTTCATCAACCTTATACGCAAGAAAATATCACTCACCGATTGGATCGTCTGGAGCAATCGGTTTTTCACCGGACTTATGACAATCTGCCGATGGTCGATCGGGTGGATCAGCTCACGCTGAAGGTCCTGCCTCAAAGTCCCCTGAGTGTCGAAGAAAACGCCGGCAAGAGTTTACCGAATCATAGTCAGGATCTGTCTTCCAGCAATCTGGCCATTTATTCCGAATTAACCACACTGGAGAATCAGGTTTTCGGGAAATCCTATGGCGGTGAGATGTTATCCAATCGCCTATCCCGTCTCGAACGCCAATTGATGGGAGCGCCGCAGCATGGCAGTATTGATTCGCGGATGCAAAACCTCCTGGCGAGGGTTTCCCACAATATGCATTCGAATCCCCCTCAACAGGCAACCATTGGAAAGCCCAGAGCCTATGTCCCTAATGTCGGGGGCCAAAGCGCACCGATGGGTTCAAATTTGCCGCCTCAGGTTACGATTGGCAACCAGTTTGGCGGTGGCAGCGGTGGATTTAGCCAAGAGCTGATGAAAATGCTTCCGCCCAAAGTGCAATATCAGGCCCGTGCCCGTGGATTAGGCGCTTCACCCGGCCGATCAATACAAGGCAGCAATGACCAACCCCCGTTTACCGATCCAAGCGATATTTCCCCTGACAGCGGGTTTTATTCGGGATCCAGCCAGTCCGATTCATTCTTTACGCCAGGTGCAATGGGTCCCGGCATGCCCAACAGCAATCCAAATAACACTCAAGCCTATGTCCCTCAACGCCTGTCGCCTTTTTCAGGCGGCGCCATCGGAACACCTCCCACTGTCATGCAGCGGGTGCCTGGTAGTTCGCCCTATTCCTATGGCAACTCGGGAAACTCGCAGAATATCACGCAATCCGTTGCCCTATTGGAGCATCGGGTCTTTGGTCAAGTCTTTAACAATATGGATATGGGGTCCCGTGTGAATAACCTGGAAAGACAGGTTTTTGGAATGGCTTATCCTCAATACTCCATCCAGCAAAGGGTCAATCGCTTGATGGCTAAAAGCAGTTATCCGCAAAGTATGTTGCCGGGTTCAGCGCCTCATGGCATTACAGGGTTGGCGGGATTGGCCGCAAGATCGTGGTTAGCCCATAAAGCAATGACAACTGGTCTGCTTCCCACCGGGCAATCCTTTGGCAGTTCTCAATTCAAATCCTCGTTCATCAACTGGTAGAATTTCTTTCAGAGAAAGGAATGCAACCCAAGTCGCTCATCAAGGGCTGCGTTTCTGCGAGCCTGTTAGCGACACGAAGATGCCCGTCATGGCTATTTCCTGGGCAGGTTTTACACAGAGGAGGAATTTACAATTGAGAGTGTCAGGAATAAGGTGTGCCTGAGCACTCATAAAGGATTTCACCAGAGAGGAGGCACCCTGATGGCTACACGAAGACCCTCGACCAGCCAGTCTCAACAAGTCTTATCGCCTGACCAGGCAACGGCCTACAAAGTACAAATCGCGATGGATTCTTCTCCCCACGCTGCGGTGATTATTGAGCATTTGTCGTTGATTTTGGACCCGAAAAAGGTGGATTTGGGATTAGTTTATAACGCGCTGCCGTCTCCGAAGCCCGATCAAGAGTTTCGGCAATTTGATAACGAGGCGCAAGCCCAGTTGGATCAAGTGATGTTGGAACAACTTGATCGATCGGCCCAGATTTTGTCATCCCAGGGGTTTTATGTGACGTCAAAGCAGCTTCTCCACACAGTCATGCCATCTGAAGACGAAATGCTTCACTTTCTTCAGGAACATCCCAGCGATGTGCTGTTACTCTGTTTTGAAGAATCACTCCCCAAGCATAAACATTGGCGAATCACTTCAACGGCGTATGCCATGGCAACCCATTCGCCGTGTTCCGTTCTGGTCATGAAGCGCCCTATCATCAAAGCGCCCGTCAAGATACTCTTTGCCACTGATGGCTCCGAATCCGCCGAAAAGGCCGCCTATGAGCTGATGCGTTTCCTTCCGCCTGACCAGGTGGAAATCACGATTATATATGTCATTTCCGTGAATTATTATACGCTGCCCCTGGTGGAACCTTATGTCCAATATGGCCCGCTAGAGCATGCCCTTCAGGGACAGGCCAACGAAATGCTGAATTATACCCGTCAGCTGTTTGTGGACGCCGGGTTTAAAGTGTCAGAAGCGTATTTTAATTTGGGCGATCCGGCGGATCAGATCCTTCAGGAGTCCGAGCGCAAGCCCATGGATTTGATCGCCATGGGATCTCATGGGCTTACAAGAGGATTTCCTCAGTGGCTTTTGGGAAGTGTCACAACCAATGTCCTTCAGTATAGCCAGTGTTCTATCGCCATCATGCGTTAAAGGCTCTGTGTAATGTGGCTTTTTATGCTTCAAAATCTCTTTACAAATCGGCACAAAAATCCCAATAAATGTTTTTATGCTATTAAGGCGTATTATTTGGGTTCGTTATGTCGAATTTTTTACGTAATTTTTTACATCTGTCGTCAGGGCCGCAGGTTTATCAAACCTATAATCAGTGCCCGCCACCGGATATGTATACGCCGGCGATTTATAGCCCTCAATACGGGCAACCGCCTCGGGACTTTTTTCATAGGATATTCCAAGAGCCAAAGCATTACAAAGGACCCAACCCGATTAAAGCGGGCATTAGTAAAGTGAAGGTCGCGCTTTGGCGGGCCTTTATCGGCTTACCTCTGGTCATCTGGAACACCACCCTGGGACAGATTTTTGGCCAGTTTCCTCGGCAGAGGGTGAATCCAGCCGCCCCGGCGATTGATAGTATGTATTCATCCGCTGTCACGCAAGATTTGACGAGAGCCTATTTACCCAGTGTCAATTTTGGTCGAAACCCATTTCTTGCGCCCATGGGCCTATTTGGCACCAATATTACGGATAATCGCGTGGGTAATTTCAGGTCCGTGTTCTCCATCAACCGGGAACATACCCACTAAGAAAATTTGCTGGGGTTTTGGGACAGCGTCCCCCATAGAAAAACTTAAAACTTATGTTCTGTCTGGAGCATTACTCAGAGAGATTCAGATGGGCTTGTCCATGTAAGCGTTGATTTTGATTCTGAAGAATTAAAGGTTCATAAATATCGAGCAGTTCTGACGCAATCTGCTCCTGGCTGTAATGCTGTTCGACTTTTCGACGGGCATGGGTTTTCAATTTCATGAGCAGCTCAGGACTATCTAAGAGTAAATTAATGGCTTGTCCTAGCTGATCGGCGTTTTGTTCATTAAGGAGATAGCCATCGACGCCGTGGTCAATAAATTCTTTGGGGCCGCCACTGTTAAAGCCAATCACTGGTGCTTCACAGGCCATGGCCTCAATAAACACCCGACCGAAGGGTTCGCAAAAAGAAGGTCCGACAAAGAGTTTGCACTGGGAATACCAGTAAACCATTTCTGAATAAGGGATTCTGCCCAGAAAATGGACTCTTTCTCCGGCAGGATGGGCTTCGATGGATTGGCGGATCTTGGTTCCGTAATCCGCCTGGCGGTAGTCAAACTCACCGGCAATGGCAAGCCTTAGGTCCGGGAATCGTTGGGAGATATGGTTTAAAAAGGCATCTACCAGGAGATGAAGCCCTTTTTCGTAGATTAATCGTCCGGAATAAAATAAAAAGTCACTGTCCTCGGTGAGATGGAATCGATCAAAATAGCCTGATGGCCCCAGGGTGGGTTTAAGTTGATGCAAGTCAATGGGAGAAGAAGAGACTTGCTTGAGCGTATTTAAATGGGACAGCTCCAGATAGGCCAATGTGCCCTCCAAGGCGTTTTGAGAGACACCTAACAAGTAATCGGCTTCCTCTGTAACCTGCCTCATAAATCGCTTAAGCCATTGGCGCCTGCTCGATTTAACAAATCGGAATCGCCCTTCAATTCGCTCATAGGTCTCCTTGTTTTCATGGAATTTCACAACCAAAGGGATATTCAGATGACGCTTAAAGAAATGGCTGTAAATCAGGCTTTCAAAAAAAGTGGCAGGTGCCTGAATGATATCAATGGGTGCAGCTCGATGAATGCGCTCAAGGGTTTTGGCGATTTTATAGCTGTTCAAGAGGCATGTGGCCCCCGTCAAGGAACGCTGGAACATCTTGTGCTGGACAATCCTGAAAACCCTGACGTTGGCATCATGTTCAAGATAAGGGTTCATATCCTGGGTGCCTGAAATCACGCTGACATGGTGGCCTTGTCGTGAAAACTCACGGGCGATCTGTCGGGTATAAAGCGCCAATCCCCCACCGGGATCAGGCGGGTAATAACGCGAAATTAAGGCAATATGCCGTCGATTGGAGTTTGTCATAGGGCAAGGGCTTTCCGTTGTTGTGCTTCATAAAACAGGAGCAGGTTATCCAGGTGTTGATTGATGGTGTAGTTTGCCTGGACCATTTTCAAACCCGAATATCCCAGTTCTGAGACCACTGAGGCCGGTAGACGGGCAACTGTCAGGATGGCCTCCCGCAAGGCTTCAACCTGGCCAGGGTCAACCAAATATCCATTTTCACCAGGATGAAT
>JANWKX010000016.1 GCA_025451145.1 Vampirovibrionales bacterium | reverse complement strand
TACAGAACTTATCAATCATTGCCCATAGCGATACCCAATACACATCAGGGATGGGTCCTTTTCCGAAATACACTTTCAGCTTACACTAAGGATATTGTAAAGCCGTTCAGGAGGCAGATGAGATGACGATCAGTCGCCGATTTATGTTGATAGGGTTTACCCTTATTTCATTGTCCATTGCACTTGGACCGTTAATCTATCCGTTTTTTATGAAGACCAAATCAGAGAGTGCTGATTCATTGCGACGCCCACCAGTATCGATTGCCTATGTCGATGTCCAAAAGGTATTTGAAGGATCAAACAGTGGCAAGGCTCAAATTACGGCTTTTCAAAAAGAATTAACCGCTAAAACGGCTGAAGTGAAGCGATTGAATGCTCAAGTCCAGTCCATGAAAAACCAGTTGGAGGGGATGTTAAGGCAAGGAAATCAGCGTGCCGTTCAAAGCCGCTTACCTGCCTTCCAGGCCGCCCAGAAAAAGTTGGTCATGGCCCAACAAGAAGCCACCGAGCAGCTTCAAAAAACCCAGGCCGATGTGGATAAGAATTTCATGGCGCAACTGAAAACCATCATGGATCAATTACGCCGTGATGAGCATGTGGACATTATATTGGCCTATGACCCCAGTAAAACCCTTTCGGCTGACCCCAAATTGGATTTGACTGAAAAGGCCCTCATGAAGTACAACCAAACCTTTCCACTAGAGGCCGCGGCCCCGGCGGCTTCTTCTAACAAACCCTCCGATTCGTCTGAGACGCCTGATCAATCGCCCTAAAATAAAACTCTAAAACAATCGTGACCTCTCTAAAAACAGAAAGGTCACGATGTTTAATTGACTTTGAATTATACGTTATTGCATCTCAATGCCGGCTGCAGCATACCCAATCGAGTTATTACCGCTTCCTTGAGAGATAAAACCCGATCCGGCAGCGTTATAAGCGGCCATTCCCGTATTGCCCCAGAAGAAGTTTTTATTGTTGGCACTGGGCCCACTACCATTGAACGCACCGGATGAGTTAAAGTTCCCGTAGAAAATATCGGCGCCAGGGGAATTGGGTAGGGCACTGCCATTGTAATCAATACATAAAACATAATTCTGGGTTTGGGTGTTTAAGTCGCTGGGAATGCTTGGACCTGAGGTCAATCCTGTAATGACAACCCCATTGGCAAACTGAACCCAACCGGTCAGGTTAACACCACCAGCTTGTATACAAGGGTGAGGAGAGGGGCTGCCTGAGGGCAAATTAGCTAAAGGTGCACCAACACCGGCATTTGCCGCACCAACACCTTGATTTAACGTGTTTAGGCTTGTAATGATATTTTGGTAATAGGTCTGTCCGGGAACATAGAGGTTCTGCATTTTAACCCCGTACCAGGCCTGTTCCATGGTTGCAACGGCTTCCCGAACTTTGGCGACGGCCTCTTTGTTCCCTGAAGCCTGGATAACTTTAGGAATTGTGAACGCGGCAATAACCCCAAGCAAAGCCAGGGCAATGAGTAATTCCGCAAGGGTAAAACCTTTTTTAGATGTCCTCATTTTAGAGATAGTCCTCCATTCAGGGTTAAATTGATGCCAGCTTCATAGCCAATGGATTCATTTCCTCGAGTATCGACATGAAGCCATCAAACACCAGGGTGAATTGTTGCCATTGTAAAATATGTTTACATGGCTTGGAAGATGAGAGCCTCAGGATTCAACTATCTAGAGGATAGGTTGTTTATATTCAGTTTCTCAAAAACACTTAAAATGCGATTTTAATCCCAACCAAGCCCGGCATTTCCAGGCAGGCTAAGTGGTATACTGATAATATCCAATCAAGGACAATGCTTTTCTCTGTCCCCTTGGCAGTGCAAAAAGGTATTTTAATAGAATGAAACTCACCCTAGGACATCTCTACCCCAATCATATGAATATCTACGGCGATAGGGGTAATGTCCTGACCTTGTATCAACGCGCGCTTTGGCGAGGCATTGAGATGGATATCATCTCCCTGGAACCTGGCATGCCCGTTCCTGCGGATCAATTCGATATTTTATTTATGGGTGGTGGACAGGATACCCAACAGATTAAGGTCTGTCACGACTTACAAACCCTCAAAGGGGAAGGGATTCGAGAAGCTGCCTCACAGGGTATGGTGATTCTGGCCATTTGTGGGGGATATCAGTTGATGGGGCATTATTACAAACCTCATGATGGCGATCAACTCCCCGGTCTTGGTTTGATCGATGCCTATACCATCGCCGGTTCAAAACGCTTTATCGGTAATGTTTCCTTAAAGAGGCCAGATGGTCAGACGGTGGTTGGATTTGAAAATCATAGCGGCCTGACCTACCTGGCAAAAGACGTCACCCCGTTAGGCTCGGTTATTTCAGGATATGGCAACAATGGTGAAGACGGATATGAAGGCGCGGTTGTCGGTAATATTTACGGGACCTACCTTCATGGGTCCTTGTTGCCCAAGAATCCACAACTGGCCGATGAGCTATTGTTAAAAGCCTTGCATTATCGATATGGCCCTAAGGTCATACTTGAACCTCTGAACAATACATTAGAGGTTCAAGCGCATCAAAAGGCCTTGGCGTTCAAACCATAATTAAATACATTTAGGGCCTATCCGAGAAATGTTCAGGAGGGAGCAGATGTGAGGAGCCAAGCGAAACGAAGTGAAGCGTTATATAGAACTTGTGGGCTCCCAACGAGGCACGCCTGCCGAGTTGGGGTAAGAAGCGGAGTTTACACGAAAGTAAATGAGCTTTCGAGCATCACAGCGACAACACAGATGCCCCTCATGGGCGTTTCCCGGATAGGCCCTTAATGGGCCCCTATTGATTGACGATGCTCCGAAACATCACGGACAAACTCGCCTGTTTGTTGCAGATTTACATGGAGCGCGATATCCGCCTGGGCGACAATACCGACACACTTTCCCTGGTTGTTAACCACGGGGATTCGTCTAATCTGGTTTTTCTCCATCAGGGATAAAGCGTGATCGATAGAATCGTTTTCCTGGATTGTAATCATATGGCTAAAGTTCCCGCATTGATTCAGGTTAAGGTCATTAACTGTTTTATTGGCATTTTGTAATAGACAGAGTGCTATATCGCGATCGGTCACGATGCCGACCACTTTTTCATTTTGATCCACAATTGGAACAGCGCCAACGCTCATTGAACTCATAATTTCCAGTGCACATTTCGCAGTGTGCTCAGGCAGGCATGTTTTGGGGTGAGACGTCATAATACTTTTAACATTTTGGGCCATTATAGAACTCCTTTCTGCTTCAAATTGAAAAATAGCGCCGTTTCATTCAGATGATTCCGAAATCAAAGCACGACGCCACTGTTATGACATGGCATATGGTGTTTACAATTTAGAATCTGTAGGCCTTGATATCATTGCCCATCGCGGTAATTCTTGACTGGCTTGATATCAAGGGCTTATTTATTCTTTTAAAAACGCCAATCTGATGATTGTCGCTTTGAGGCCATGCTAGACTATTAGGCAAGTGATACGATAAGCCTGATTGGATTGATGAACCAAACACTTGTAAAGACCACACGCCTTGCACTCATTGCCGGAGAAGGCGAATTACCGCTTCGAGTGGTTGAAAGCGCGCTTAATCAACCCCATCTTGATATCTATGTTTATGCATTGGATCGCCTGAAACTAAGGAATTTCCATAAGCTACTCCCCAAAGACCAGGTGATTCACATTCATCCGGGGCAGGCAGGCAAAACACTTGCCTCTCTCAAAAAAACAGAGATCCATCAGGTTGTTTTTGCCGGTAAAGTCAACAAATGGATCTTGCTTGGTTCGCCACTGATTGACAGCTACGGCCTGGAGCTGTTAAAACGGCAGAAGTCCTTTAACGATGACGCCTTAATGCTGGCCATGGCAAACGTTCTGGAAGAAAACAACATTCAGGTAGTCCCCCAATCGGACTTTTTAAAAGACTTTTTTGTTCAACCGGGGCTATATTCCAAACGAGCGCCCAGTGGGCAGGAATCACAGGACATTTCCTTTGGCTTTTCACTGGCCAAGGAAATGGGACGATTGGATATTGGCCAGACGGTGGTGGTTTCTCATGGCATGATTTTGGCCATCGAGGCCATTGAAGGAACAGATCAGGCCATTTTGCGATCTAAGAAATGGGCAGGGAGAAAAGGCGGCGTGGTGGTTAAAGTGGAAAAGCCCAATCAGGATAGTCGTTTCGATATTCCCACCGTGGGCATCAGGACATTAAAAGCCATGAAGAAAGCCAACTTAAAGGTCCTTGCCGTCGAGGCCGGTAAAACTTTTGTCCTGGAATTTGATAAAATGGTTGAATTGGCCAATCGCTGGAATATAAGCTTTGTCGCCGTATGAACAATCGATTGTTTATCATTACCGGGGATGCTTCAGGAGATATTCATGGCAGCTATGTCGTTAAACAGTTTCTTGAGCATCATCCGGAAATAGAGATCCAGGCCGTTGGGGGCGAAAAAATTGCTGAAACCGGCGTCGAGATCTTCCACCATCAACGAAAGATGGGGGTCTTTGGGAGTGGGATTATTGGGGCCATTCCGAGCCATTTTCAATTGGGCAACAACATTATCCGACACTTGAAACAGTGGCGACCCGATGCCGTTCTCCTGATTGACTATGGCGTCTTTAATCTTTGGATCTCCAGGAAACTCAATCAGCTTGGCATTAAGGTTTTTTACTACATTCCGCCCCAGGTTTGGGCCTCACGACGAAGGCGACTCAAAACCATCCAGCGTTATGTCCATCATGTCTTTTGCATTTTTCCCTTTGAACAGGCGCTCTATGAATCTAAGGGCATCCCCGTCACCTATGTGGGTCACCCTATCTTGGAACAGTTAGCTGAATCCCCCGATCGTAACGCCTTTTGCCAACAGTACGGACTAGATCCCCAACAACCCATCATTGGGATTTTCCCCGGGTCCAGGCGTTCTGAAGTCAAAAACCTGCTTCGACCCATGCTGATGGCCATGCGGCAAATCCATGAGCAACACCCAGGCGCTTTTCAATTTGTACTGGCACAATCCACGGCCCTACCTGAAACATTTTTCGCCCAAGTGCTTCAACAGTACCAAACATTAACCTCAGGTATACCATTAACCCTTTTACAAGGAGAAAATCACAGTATTCTGGCCCTTTCACAAGCGGCCATGGTGGCCTCTGGAACCGTCACCCTTGAAGCGGCTCTTTACAGAACACCTGTTGTCATTACCTATCAAATCTCGCCCTTGGCGATGGTCGTCTATCGATGCCTTGCCTATATCCGACAGATTGGCTTGCCCAATATTTTAGCCGGAGAAACGTTCTTACCGGAATTTTTAAAAACCAAGATTACGGCAGAAGACATTACCCAAGGCATCTTGCCCTTTTTGTCGGATGATTCGCCTCAGTCAGTGAGGGCCAAGCAGCTTTTTGAAAAAATCAGCCAGGACTTGGGACAAGGCGAATCGGCGTCTTTACGGGTGATGGAAACCATTTTGAATCTCCTGGCCACACAGGACACTGTCAAAATTGAATCTCCGCTGGTCCGATTGTAAGATAGTCGTATCAAGGCCTTGAACGGGATAAGGAATACATCGACACGCAATCATGGTACAGTATCCCGAAAGATTCCGTTATTCCTGAGTGATTGTAGTTTGGGTTGAAAGATGCAAGCACAGACCGTCAGTATTGTAATTCCCATTTATAACGAAGCCGAATCCCTGGAAAAGCTGCTTCAAGCCGTGGATGAAGCGCCCTTTTGCAGTTTAAAAAAGGAAATCGTCATGGTGGATGATGGCTCATCCGATGGCAGCCGGGAATTGCTAAAGAAATTGGAGCAAGCCCCGTCTGACCGCTATAAGATTTACTACCATGCCAAGAATATGGGCAAAGGCGCCGCCATTCGCACCGCATTAAGCTACTGTACCGGGGATATCATCGTGATTCAGGACGCCGATCTGGAATATGATCCCAGAGACTATGAAGAACTCATCCAGCTCATCCTGTCGGATAAGGCGGATGTTTCCTATGGTTCCCGACTCTCCGGCGGCCGGGCGACACGTTCCTTTAAGTTTCTACATTATGTGGGCAACAAGTTTCTGACGTTAGTCACTAATGTCCTGTATGATACGACACTGTCGGATATGGAGACCTGCTACAAGGCGTTCCGTTCTGATGTCATCAAGAACTTCACCATTAAATCCAATCGTTTTGACTTTGAACCGGAGATTACTGCCAAAGTCCTTAAGCGAAAATATCACTTGTACGAAGTCCCCATCTCGTATTATGGCCGGGATTACCATGAGGGAAAGAAAATCACTTGGAAAGACGGCTTTGGCGCACTCAGGGCCTTGTTGTACTTCCGACTATTTGATTAACGGTTCACCATGAAGTCTGTTTACCCCTCAGAGATTGCCGTTGGATCACTCCTGCTTCTGGCCCTTATCTCAGGAAGCCTGTTTTTAAAGCCCAAATTTATCCAAACCTTCACAAAGC
>JANWKX010000015.1 GCA_025451145.1 Vampirovibrionales bacterium | reverse complement strand
CCCCACGGGCCTGGCCTGCCTCAACGCCTCTGTCATGAAAATGCTTATACTCTGCAATCCCTTTATCTACACTGGTATTGAGCTTTGAACCCACCCCTGGATCGGTATAAAGAGCATTTTTACTCGGATTAAAATGGGTCGTTGCCGTATCCAGCTTTAAGCTCAAGGGCATTAACTCGCCAGAAGGCATCACCACATGATCAAAGCTTAGACCAATCAGGCCCCCTTTACTAAAGAAGCCAGGCCGCTGGATTTCATTCACTTGCCCCCGAACCACAGAACCTTTGGGAATAATCAGTTGTTTACCCACCCATAAATCTTCGGAAGCACAGGCAATAAAACTATCCCCCTTATTGATGGTTCGGGCATCCAGAGCCGTCTGAAATTGAATTTTGAGCCATGCCCCCGCAGGCACCTGTTGGGTCGTCGCACCCATCTCCGACGGCGGATACAAGACTGGAAGGGGAGAGGTCGTTGGATCGTCTGCATAGGCCTGTAGCAACGTCAGGCTAAGCATACATGCCACCATCAGAAGCCCGGCTTGACAATATTTGGATTGCATTGATAACCTCCTCCGACAAGATATTTCTATCTCTAGGACTCTGCCATCAGTATACCACTTGAATGCTCAAGCCACCGTAATCTCCAGAAAGAAAACTGTCTCGTTCAAACCATTGAAGCGTCTGAGTTACACTTCACCCTTGCTGATTTGATCCAACAACTGGGTAATCCGACTGCCTCGCTCCAGAGAATTATCCAAGGCAAACTGAATTTCCGGCGTGTGATGCATCCGAATGCGCTTCCCGATCTCCGAGCGGATCTGAGGCTTCCACTCCTGGATAATATCCAGGATCTCCGATTGGACTTCAGGCGCCCCAAAGACACTGATAAAAATCTTGGCATGACGAAGATCCTTGGAAACATCCACATCGGTAATGGAAATCACCTCGTTGGCCAGTCGGGGATCTTTGACTTCACGACGGATAATGTCGCTCACCTCACGCATCATGGCTTTTCGGACCCTATCAACTCTGGAAAACTCAAATCGATTGGACATTCTGAAAATCCTCCCACAGTTTAAAGGGTACCGTTATATTTGGAATCAATTTCGCTTAGTTAGAGTGACGTTCTTTCGATTTCTTTCATGGTGTAGGCCCGAATCAAGTCCCCCACTTGAAGATCATTAAATTTATCAAAAGAGATACCACATTCATAGCCAGCGGCCACCTCTTTGGCATCTTCTTTGAATCGTTTCAAGTTATTCAACTGCCCTTTAAAGAGCTCTTTGCCATTTCTAAAGATACGACTGGGGCTGTTTCGAAGAATTTTTCCATCAAGGACATAGCATCCGGCAATGGTGGTTTTTCCAAAACTGAAGAGCTGACGAACTTCCGCACTGCCGATTTCCTGTTCTTCGGTCTCAGGCGAAAGCAGACCCAGCATCAGTTTTTCCATGTCTTCAATAATATGATAGATCACATCGTAGGGTCGGATTTGGATCCCACGGTCTTGGGCGGCTTTAGCTGCATTGGGTTCTTCTTTGACATTAAAGGCAATAATAATGGCATTACTGGCTGAAGCCAAAAGAACATCCGCTTCAGAGATATCTCCGGTACCCGCATGAAGCACATGAACCGAGACTTCTTCGGTTGCCAGTTGAAGCAAGGATGCAGAAACCGCTTCGACAGAACCTCGGGTGTCCCCTTTAATAATGAGATAAAAATCCTTACGCCCTGTTTCTTTTTCACTGAGCAGGCCGGGAGCTGCCATTTTAAATAACCGTTGATCCCTATCCTGAACCTGGCTTTGCTGTAAAAGGCGTTTGAATTCCTTATCGTTCCGGACCACCATAAAGCCATCGCCTGCTTGTGGAACATCACTGAGGCCCAAGACTTCAACAGGTGTACTTGGGCCTGCCAACTTGACCCGTTCTCCAGAATCGTTGATTAAGGCGCGAACACGACCGCCAACGTTATTAATCAGGATGTTTTCACCCATATGTAAGGTACCGCTTTGAACCAAAACGGTTGCCACAGGCCCCTTGCCTTTATCCAGCCGGGCTTCAATCACCACACCTTCAGCCGGAATGGTGGCATCGGCTTTCAATTCCTGTAATTCAGAAACCAGTGTAATCATCTCTAGCAGATCATCCAAACCCAGTTTCTGCAACGCGCTGACTTCAACCGTAATGGTGTCCCCGCCCCATTTCTCAGGGTTCAGGCCATGTTCTGTCAATTGAATGAGCACCCGATCCGGATCGGCATCGGCCTTATCAATCTTGTTAATGGCAACAATAATGGGGATATTGGCTGCCTTGGCATGGTTGATGGCCTCAATGGTTTGAGGCATGACCCCATCATCGGCAGCAACCACCAGAATAGCGATATCCGTTGCCTGAGCACCTCGCATCCGCATCGCCGTAAAGGCTTCGTGACCAGGCGTATCAATGAAAACAACTTTACTACCATCTTCTCTGAAAACTGTATACGCCCCAATGCTTTGGGTAATCCCTCCGGCTTCCGTATCCACGATTTTATGGCGGGTCTCCCGAATGGCATCTAACAAGGATGTTTTCCCGTGATCAACGTGTCCCATAATGGACACCACAGGTGCGCGGTTTTTCAGATGTTTACCTTTGGCCTGGCGAACCTTTAACTCAGGTGCTGCCGTAAATTCCTTTCCTGCTTTTTCAGGACCTTCGGCATCAAAGCCCATTTCTTTGGCCAGGGAAACAGCATCCTCAACCTGCATTGTTTGATTGACGGTGACCATAATGCCCTTCATAAACAAATGGCGAATGAGCTCGGTCTCCCGTTTTTTCATTTTTTGAGCCAGTTCAGCAATGGTCAATGGGGCCATAATTTTCAGATAAGGTGATTCTTCAACGGACTTAGCCGGCTCTTGAACAGCCGTTGAAGGCGTTGAGGCCTGGGGCTGAAGGCTATCCTCTTTTCGAGGGATCGTGGCAATATTGTTTTCTAGTTTATCGGTTTCTGTGACTTTTTTAAAAACCGTTTTGCCAGGCTCTTGCTTTTGATGCCGTTCAACGGTTTGTGAAATCGCCACATAAGGCTCTTCTTCTACCGGCGGATTTAAAATTTCTAAAACTTCTTTATCCTCTTCCTCTGCAACAGTTTCCACAGACTCCTGAGCTTTCCCGGGGGGTTCTTTCAGACTGACAGAAGCTTTCAAGGGTGTTACTTGCGTTTCCACCGCCGGGGCAGGCTTACTGGCAGGAGCTGGGCTTTGGGGCTTTGAAGCAGGGGCTGATTTTGCTTTCAAGCTTTCTGTCTCTTTAGTCTCTTTAGCAGGTTTTTTATCAGATTCCGTTTTTTTCAGAGGTGAATCAGCAGTCTTTGCCGTTGGCGTTTTTTCAGACGCTGGTGGTTCTTTCTTGGAGGCAGTTCCTGCTTTTTTTTCAGGGACCGATGTCCCTTTCAATTCTGCTGAGATTTTATCGGCAAGATCTTGCTCAATCGTGCTTGAATGGCTTTTAACTGCAATACCATACTTGGATTCCAGCAAATCGGCAATTTCCTTCCAACTGGAAAGCCCAAGCTCCTTCGTCAGTTCATAAATTCGAACTTTATTGGATACAGCCACTCAAAAACGTCCTTTCAAAAGCTCATTCAAGTATTTAAATATATCATCAGGGATGGATGTTTTCAATGCTTTCTGAAGACGCTTTCCCTTAAGAGCAGCCTCAATACAGCTTTTTGACTGACATATATATACAGATCTCCCTAGAAAAAAGGATTGCTCACACTGGTGGGGCCAAAATAGCTTGATTTGATGGGCCTTTTTATGATGGCGCAATCGAAGTAGCTTCTCTCTAGAACGAAGCTGGCGACAAACCAAGCACCGGCGTTCAGGCCGACTAGACGTGTCCTGATCGTGCAGAGAGGGGTGATCTTGAGGAGATTCTGGAACCATGAGCAAAATACAATCAAGCCGTTTGGAAATAAGATACTACTGCAACCATATCCCAAACAACCCCATAGCACCACTTGGGGCAATCACGATGGCCTATGATGGATGATATTCTTCGGCCAGATCAAGCTCTTCATTCAACGCACTGGTATCCAAGCTTGGCTCTGCCGCCACAGGTTGAGGCCCCTGAAAAACGCCTGCCTCTGGTTCATGCCCCATCTGGCTCTGAATTTGGCTAATACTTTTAATATCCAATTTCCAGCCTGTGAGCTTAGCCGCCAATCGAACATTTTGTCCTTCCCGGCCAATGGCCAGGCTAAGTTGATCATCCGGCACAACCACTTGGGCCATCTGGCTTTGGGGATCGGGATTCAGAATATTAACCGACATAATCTTCGCAGGAGCCAAGGCATTGGTGATAAACTGAGCCGGATCCTCAGACCAGCGAATAATATCAATTTTTTCATTTTTCAATTCATTGACAATGGCCTGAATCCGACTCCCTCTGGCACCGATACATGCGCCTTGCGGATCCACATCGGAACTGGAAGAGGAGACCGCAACTTTCGTCCGAAACCCAGCTTCCCGGGCAATATTCTTGATTTCAACCAACCCGTCTTCAATCTCAGGAACTTCCAGCTCAAATACCTCCCGAACCATTTCCGGGTGGGCTTGAGACACAATAATCTGAGGCACGCGCCCATTGTCTCTTAAGTCTGAAACAAACACCCTGATTTTATTACCAACGCGATAATACTCACCCGGGACTTGTTCCCGGACCGGCATCAGGGCCTCGATTCGCCCAATACTCACGATAACGTTACGGCCTTCTACCCGTTGGATAATCCCCGGAGTAACGGTATGTTTACGCTCTTCGAATTCTTGGTAGACCAACCGCTTTTCCGCTTCTCGTAAGCGCTGGGTCATCACCTGCTTGGCAGACTGGGCTGCAATACGACCAAAGTCAGTGGGTGTAATATCCACATAAACTTCGTCCCCGGCTTTGGCCTGAGCATCAATCTCCAGGGCATCATGAAGATTGATTTGAGTCTCTTCGTCGGAAACGGATTCAACGACTGTTTTGCGTTTAAAAACACCCAATTCACCGCTTTTTTCATACAAGCGTGTTTCAAAGAGCGTTGGATCCTCAAGTTCTTGTATATGCGCATAACGCTTATAGGCCGCCATCATGGCTTCCTTGATGGAATCAATAAAAACCGCCCGGGGAACGCCTTTTTCACGTTCCAACTGCTCTGCAGCTTCTTGCAATTGTGTACCTAGCTTAATCATAGCGGTTTATCCTCCTTGGGACCGTTTGTATTTCAATTTTTTCTGTCAAATCAGGCGCCAGCGCAATGGCAAATTTTTTCTCATCCCAGGCCAGCTGATGCGTTTCGCTCGCCTCATCAAGGGTCAGTCGATAAATCAGGTTGCGGGATTCCGTCTCAAAGGCGTGAAGATAGGCGATAAAGGATTTTTCCCCTTTAGGAGTTATTTCGATACGACGTCCTCGATAGAACTGAAACTCCCGTGGCTTATTCAGTTTTCGGAACAGCCCAGGTGAGCTGACTTCAAAGGCATAGGGAAAATCTTCAAGGTCCTTGATATTTTCATCGAGCATCGGGCTCAAGGCCTCGCTGATATCTGTACAGTCTTCCAAAGTCACTCGAACCGCAGGATTGGGATGGTCCAAATAGAGACGAAGGTACCAGCGCCCGTTTTCTATCTCCATCACCACATCCACCACAAAATAGTTGGCGGACACGATAATTTCAGCCAGCTCATACACCTGATTCTGAATGCCCTGAATTTGATCAGGGGTCAATTTGGGGGTTCGGTAGCGCTTTTTCTCTTTCATTTCTCACGTCCATTTTTCACATCACGATGGACATCGCCGTTGTCATTAAAAAAGTGGGTCCAATGTGCACCCACTCCTAGTCTCTTAGTTAGAAGCTACTGGATTATATCACCCCCACTATGGGATGACAATGGACAACACAAACAGAATTACCGGGATTCATTTGACCTTTTGAAAGTAACCTTCTCCTCTCAATAAAGGATTTTTCAACAAACGCTTCTTTCAAAACCATTGAACATCGTGTAAAGTGATTAAAGGACAGGACCTTTGCAAGGAGAGCTGCAATGTCACAATCCAATCCGATGGGATGGGGACGGATGCCTGCAGGAAAATGGAATGCAGGCAAAATGCCGCTTTCTGAGCATGAGCTTTGTGTGAAACTGGCCGATATTTTTGTTCATCAAACCGGCTTGGCAAAAGCCGTTTGCTTGCAATCCGATCCGATCACGGGTCAAAAAGCTTTCTATTTTAAACTTCCTCCCAAGAGCGATATGCATGAAAAGCTCATGGGACAAACGCTTTTCGGGATTCCCTTTCAATTTGAATTTGAATAGCCCACAATTAAACCTATTTGCAGGCCATCAGCTGTAAGGCCTCAGCGACCCTGAGCCTAACCCGCTCCGGTCCAAGAATATGCTGGGTCTTCCCTAAATCTGCCCCATGAACCCGGCCGGTGGTGGCTGCACGAATGGCCCACATAATGGTTTTCATTTTCATGGGTTTTAACGTATTGGCAAAGGCCTTGATTTCAACGGAAATTTGCTCTGGGCTTTCAAAGCGCATTTCTGGAAGTACCTGCGATTGAAAGACCTTAAGCACTTGCTGTGTCTCTTCAAGGGCCAAAACCTCATTCAAAATCTCTGAAGTATAACTGGGGAGATCCCCAAAAAAGTAGGAAACCGCATCGGGTAACTCTGCCAACGTGGTTAAAGGTTCTCGAACGGCATCCAGTATTGAAAAGAGCTTTTCTGCCGGGTATTCGTCCAGAGGATAGTGGTGTAAAAAGGGCTTGGAACGCTCCAAGAGGGAGGGCAAATCGAGGTGACGAATATAGTATCCATTCAACCAATTTAATTTTTCCTGATCAAAAATGGCAGGGCTTGAAGCCACCCGGCTCAGGGTAAACACCTTGGCAAATTGGGTTAACGTCCCAATTTCCTCGCCATCTGGAGAAGACCACCCTAGAAGAGTCAGAAAGTTACTGAAGGCTTCAGGCAAATAGCCGTTTTTCATAAAGTCCGCAACAGCTGTGGCCCCATGGCGTTTGGAGAGCTTGCTGCGATCAGGCGCTAAAATCATCCCCACATGAGCAAAAATCGGCATTTCAGCGCCCAAAGCCTGGTAAAGCAAGATTTGCTTCGGCGTATTGGGGACATGATCTTCGCCGCGAATGACATGGCTAATCTTCATGGTGATATCATCCACCACCACCGCAAAGTTATAGCTGGCAATCCGGTTGGACTTCAGCAAGACGAAATCGCCAATCAAGGCTGCTTCAAACTGGACGCTCCCTCGAACCAGATCTTCAAGGACAATGGTTTTAGGCTCATCCGGGATTCGAAAGCGAATGACAGGCTTTCGATTAGGATCCTGGCTCAACTGATGGGCTACGTCCGGGTTTAAACATCTTCTGGAGTAGATATAGGGCTTTTTCGCTTCAATGGCTTGCTGTTTCTCCGCTTCCAGCTCCTCAACCGTGCAGTAGCAATGATACGCTTTTCCCTCATGAAGCAGTTTTTCAGCGTATTCAACGTAGAGTGAAAGCCGTTCGGATTGCATGTAAGGTCCATATGGACCGCCAATATCCGGGCCTTCATCCCAATCTAATCCCAAGGCCTTTAGGCCATCGTAGATATTTTGGGTGTATCTGGCCTCAGAACGTTCTAAATCCGTATCTTCCACTCGGATAATAAATTTTCCGCCATGGTGCTTGGCAAAAAGATAATTAAATAACGCTGTTCGAGCAGTCCCGACATGTAAATTTCCCGTAGGACTGGGTGCAAGCCGAACCCGAATGTCGTTTGTCACGACACATCTCCTTTACTCTTCACGATTCAATGAGGTCATTGCCTTTTATCTTATCAATAAAGTCTTCAAAAGAAAAAACCCAAGAGAGGGCGATTTTGCCATGCATCACATCTCGGGTCAATGGAAGCGAAGAATACCGGGGGAAGCCCTTGGAAAATCTAAACAGCTAGGACTTCTTCCATCTCAATGTCAAACTCTTTTAAGCCTGTCATTAAGCTGGATTCTACGGCATCATAGACCAGCTCAATACGCCGTTGGCGTTCTTCTTCAACTTCTGCAATTTTTTGAGAGCGTCGCTTCTTCAATTGCCGAAGCTTGAGGCGATAGCGCCGTTCCAGCTCTTCCAAATCCTTGCGGTAAGCATCTTCAATGGGTTGGATTTTCAAAAAGCCCAACCGGATTTTTTCTTGTTGATTGAGAACGGGATCGGGGCCTTCTTGCTGGCCGGAATAGAAAGCAATGACCAGACTCTTCACAAGCTTCTTGATGGCTTTGTTATCGTCTTCTGAGAGGCTCTTATCCTTGCCCTTCCAATAGGCTAGCAATTGCTTCAGGAGCAACGCTTGGGCAATCGGTGGCAGGGATGAAAAATCCTTACTGAGCGCCGGCAAATATTCCATCAGTTGATGCGCTGGTAAGCTCAGAAGCGCTTCATATAAAATGGCTTTCCCCAAAGGACCCTCGGACAACTGTGGTGAAAAAATCATCAGCTTCATTTGGGTATGGGCCGAAAGCTGGGTGCTGTCATCGGTCCCGGTGTAGGCCAAATAAGCTTTTAATAATGCCAAAGCAGCTTCCCGAGTAACCGGATCTTGGCTTTTAATACCTACTGCCCAAGCCTTACTAATGACATAGTCATTGGCCTTTTTACGAAGGGTGAACAAAGACGTTTCAAAGGGGCTTTCCGCATAGGTTTCAATTTGTTCTTTAAGCCGTTTTTGCTCGGTCAACAGAAAAGGCTGGTGTCCAGTGGATATTAACTCATCTTGCGGTGCAAATCGCCCCATTAAACGAGAGGACCACTTCTCTAAAATCCGGGTTAAAAAGTTTCCTTTAGGCTCAGCCGTTGGCATAACGGCTGTCTGAAACGCAGGTGGCGTTTTTGGCAAAAATTCAGGCAGAATTGTCGAGGAGCCATCCCCTCGCAAAGGCACGCCAACAGGGGGTAGCTTTGTCAACCAAGCTAATTTCATATAAAGCTAACTCTTTATCCTTTGTTCGACTCGTGTGTAGATGACACTGTATCACCATGGCTCATGCTCGACAACGATAATATGAAGATGCGTTACGGCCCTTGAGGTCAAACCCCATGCCCTCCAAAAGAAACAAGCCTCTATAGACGATCTAAGAATGATAACAAACCATTATTATCGCTTTCGTATCCCCCCATTGATTTCTTGATGAAAGGCCCTAATGCTCTCTGGCACTATGCTGTATGGCGTTAGGATTAATTTGTGCCCAATTCCGGCTCATAATGAATGACCTTCAGGCTCGAATAAACATCATCAATTCGAATATGATGTCCTCCGGATCTGGCATGTAAAGCAACCACTCTACCCTCCTTATCGATGATTGGGCTTCCCGAATCCCCTGGAGAAATCTCTATTGTTGACCTAAAATATTTTGCTTCCCGTCCCCATTGGCTTTCTAAACTCCATGGAGGTGGGCAATTCGCCTCTAAAACTTCACCCATTGATGCCGAATCTTCCAGGGACTGGGAGCCTCTATATGGCGAGCGCCCGAGCAAGCACAATTCCTCGCCAATCTTTAAAGGATTTGTTTCTAAATCTCTAAACTCAAGCGGTGTAATGGGAAATGGAATAGGATCGATGATTTGAATCACCACTCGGTCATGAAAGGCATCTAAGCCTGAGAAAATATATCCGAAATCCTTTTTTGCCAACCGTGCTTTAAGTCGAACCAGCGATTTGCCATCCCGAGGATCTCGGATATAAACATCAAATGGGGATTCCAAATCTTGTTTTGAGTCTTCTAAAGCTTGAACCACATGAGCATTGGAGATTAAATAGGGCCCTTCTTTCCCTTTGGGTTGATAAAAAAATCCAGTTCCTTGAAAGCCCTTCACTTTAATGGTTGCGACAGACAAATTTGCCTGTTCCGCAGTTGGAAATTTGAATAAAATCTCTTGTTTAGTGGGCCTTGTTGAAGCATTCCCAAAGAAAAGAGCTGATTGATAAGCGTTTACTAATCCACGCTCTGCGCCATTTTGTCTAACAAGCCCATGCGTAGACGGTCTAAGGCCAATCCGATTTAAGGGAACAAACATACGTGATTCCTAGGTTACACGAGATGTTTGAATAAACCCGCCTCAAGAATATTTTTTGATATTGTTATGAAACCCTTGTCAAATCTGGAGCCGATGCGGGGATTCGAACCCCGGACCTACGGTTTACGAAACCGTTGCTCTACCAGCTGAGCTACATCGGCACGTTTTTTGTTTCATTATAGGTCCTCAACCCGTTCCGTCAAAACACTGCGCTCATCCCGAATCCATCCCCTTTTGCAAGCAAAGACGTATAATCATGGCATGAAACCCCCATCCCCTCTCTTGCAGTTATTCGATCTCTCCTTACAAAAAGGCGACAAGCGCCTTATCAATCACGTCTCGTTCTCGGTATACCCTGGGGAGGTCCTGATCATTTCTGGCCCCTCGGGAGCCGGAAAGAGCACTTTGCTCAGGCTCATTGCCCGATTCGAGTCACCTACCTCAGGAGACATTCAGTTTCAGAATCGAAACCTCCGGCACTATTCGCCAGAACCCTTGAGGCGACAGATTGCGTTGGTGTTTCAAACCCCCATTGTTTTTTCAGGCACGGTTCAAGAAAACTTCCAATTGGTGGATCAAATCAATCACCGGGCCATTCAACCTGAGCCCATTTATCAACAGAAACTGGAATCGGTTGGGCTGCCTCATGCCATGCTTTTTCAGGAGGCGGCCAGTTTATCACTGGGTGAAAAGCAACGTCTGGCCATTGCACGGGCCTTACTCAATCAGCCGGAGATTCTTCTATTGGATGAGCCCACCAGTGCCTTGGATCCTCAATCGTCTCAAGTGCTTCTCAATACCCTCAAAGGCCTTCATCAAGAAATAGGCATCACGATTTTGATGGTTACCCATCAAGCACCCCATGGCGAGGCCATTGGAACCCGGCAATTGCAACTCTCAGAGGGCACGCTTTTAGAAGATCGCCCCATTCTTGAACCTCAGGCTGGAATACCCCGTGAATAACACCATCTTACAGCCAATCAGTTTTATGGGATTATGCCTGGGACTGGTTTTAATTGCCTTGACCATCGGGCTGACCCGTTGGAACAAGCTTCCGTTAACCAAAGAATTAATCATTGGCGCCGCAAGAACCATGGGGCAACTGTTTTTGGTTGGGGCGGTTCTTCAGGCCATTTTTAATACCCAGCACTGGTACTGGGTGTTGGGTTACATTCTGGTCATGATACTGGTGGCCTCCCATACGGCACGACAACGACTGGGAAACCATCGTTTCAAAACACCTTACAGCCATGTTGCAGTGGCCTTACTCATTGGCGCAGGTATCACCATCCTGTGGGTCAATGAAGTGATTCTTCACATTCACCCGTGGTATCACCCCCAATTTCTCATCCCCTTGGCCGGGATGATTATCGGCAATAGTATGAACAGTGCCAGTCTGGCGCTAGACCGCTTCTTCAACGAAGTCCGTCTTCAGAAGCCCCAAATTGAGACCCTGTTATCTTTAGGCGCCAATGGCTCACAAGCGGCTGAAAATGCCTTAAAATCAGCCATTTCTGCCGCCCTAATCCCCAACATCAACGCCATGATGGTGGTCGGAATTGTCTCCCTACCCGGCATGATGACTGGCCAGATTCTGGCAGGTCAATCGCCCTTATCCGCCATTACCTATCAAATTATTGTGATGTTCATGATTACCTGCGCCAGCACGCTCACATCGGTGATGGTCACCCATATGGCTCTGAGACAATGTTTTAACGAGGCCTTACAGATCACCCTTTAAAGGGGCTGAGGACCTGATCAATTTGTTTGAAATACTCGGCTTTGTCGGCTTGATGCTCAAACAGAAATTTCACATACCCGTCTTGGCGATTCAAGAGCGCGACCATTCCCGGAGACTCTTGATTTTTGATCACAAATTCCTGTCCGTTGAGTGATTTTGCCTGATGAATGCTCTCAAGCCGAGAGGCTTTTGAGGACAAATCCAAGGTCAGGGTCATCAATTGCCCAGTGTACTTGGTCTTTAAATCCTGAACCACTTCATGAATATGCTGGCAATCATGGCAATCCGATGAGGTTAACTCAATCAGGGCCCATGGAGATTCATGGACCTTCAGGAGTGGCTTTTGTGGCAAGGAAAAGCAACCTGAAAAAACGACCAGAATCAAGGAAAAGCAAATCCAAAAATAAATCTTTTGGGATCCTGAGAGGGAAATCATCGATACTCCAGTCCTTGAGTTATGTCAGTCATTCAGACAGCCCCTTATTCATAGCATATGCCTTCATAGCATATGCCGTACCACTTAAAATAAAACCAAACATCCTAGGGATTTCTCTCGACTTCTCTGTCCTATACAATAAAACAACAAAGGTCTTAAAACCTGGCCGTAAAATTGCCCTATGAGTGATGATCATTCCAACCGATTGCTTCAGGAAATTGGCGAACAGCCAGCTTGTTTGGCGCGGTTACTCCATGAGTTTCCCGGTTCATTGGACCATATCCGATTTCCAGGCTTTTTTACCCAAAAATTGATTGGCATTGGCGAAGGCTCTAGCTATAACGCCCTCAAAATTGCAGCCCCCTATATAGAAGAGTTTTCAGGCATAAACAACTTTACTTTTGATCCAGAGTCTCTGGAAAACAAGTTTGAAATCGGACAAACTCTGGGCCATGGGATTAAGCGCCTGTTTGAGCATAGCTACTTTTTGACCGTCAGCCAATCCGGTCAGACGGCGAGCATCCTGAAGGTGATTCAGCAGCTTCAAGATGACTTTGGCTATTCCGATACCTATATGCCCATGCTGACCATCACCAATAATCCGGAAGGGACCCTGTGCAAAAAATACGCGAACCCCTTTGAGCTTCATGCCGGGGAAGAGCAATCCATTGCCGCCACCAAATCCATGACAGCTTCTATCCTGGCCCTGCTCCTGTTTGGCCTGCGTTACGGCCAAAAACGATCATGGATACGCCGATCAGCGTTTCAAAGGGTCTTAAGCCAGCTTCAAGGCATACCTGAAAAACTGGAAACCTATTTCAGCACCCTGGAACACCACCATCAAATTGAACGGTTTATTCAGCCCCTCTGCAAGTCGAATCAGTTTGTCCTCCTGTCCAAAGGGCCTTTGTCTTTAATCTTGCCAGAAGTGGGTCTCAAATTGACGGAAACGTCTCGAAACATTGTATGGACGGATAATACAGAAAGCTTTAAGCATGGGCGAAAAGTCATTTTATATGGCGTCAAAGGTATCCGGCCAAACTGCCTCTATTTGGTTCCGCCAGACTTGAGCCCCACTGCTGCAGCGCATTTTTATAGTGATATTTATGCCCATTTTTATGCCCATGATGAGAAAATTTTCAGCACGGAAGGGGTTCATTTCACTCGGTTTGAAAACAGTCCCCCCATTCCGGACGATCTTAAAAAAGCCCTAAACATTTCTGAAAAAGACATCTTGACCCTACCGGCCTGCCATGGCATTGAAAGCCTTTTCCTAGGGATTATGGCCAACCAAATGATGTGCTACTACCTGGCCATTGCCAAAGGGGAAGATCCAAATCACCCAGCCCTTCAAAAGGCAGTCACTCGTTAACGCCTACGGCATTTTTCAGCTTGTTTTTAAAGATTTGTAAAATCCAGGTTTAGGCCCTGGATACCCTGGGTATATGTGTAATAGAAAGCGGTTTCATAATTTAGGAAAAAATTTTTTAAGAAAAACATTAAAGTTTCCTAAGAAGAAGCCGATCCCTTGAGAACAATGAAGAAGGCAGGCCACGAAATCCCCATTTTCGGAGAAGCCTTTTGGGTTAGTTGTAGAGATAGATGATAAAGCTGTAAGGAGTGCTGTGAATGAATAAACTCAACGAAATGATGACCCTGTTATATGTCAAAGCAATGACCAGAAAACCAGGACAAGGTGTCATTGAATATGCAGGTGCCATGATTGTTGCAGCCTTGATCGTTGCTGCGGTATTGACCATTGGTAAGGGTGGTATGGCAAACGTCTATAACTCCATTTTCGGAGGCGTCCAAAACTACTTTAATACCCAATCTAGCGCACTATAGGCTCATTAAGTTTACGGAGGTAGGGGGGAATGATTTCCTCTCTACCTCTTTTTTCGCCATTTTACCCACAATTTAGGATAGAGGAGTTAGGAACCCTTATGAAACACTTTGCCTGTAAAGGCCAAGGCTCTATTGAACTAGTCATGTCCCTGCTGTTTTTTGTCATGATGCTGGGGACATTGCTTAGTTTAAGCCTATATATGTACATGAATCACGTGTTTTTAACGGCTGCCAAAGAAGGTGCCCGGGTGGCCGCCGCTGATTCAAACTTTGGCAATGGCAATACAACCCAAGGAACCACCGATGTCCAAACTTGGGTAAACCAATTTGTCCAAAGTTCTTCAGGCATCACATTAAACGCCAATAATGTCACTGTATCCGGCCCTAACGGAAGTCAAGTTGGGAGTCGTACCATGACGGTTACCGTCTCCTATCAGTTCAATAATCCGGTTCAAATTCGAGGATTTATTGATCGTTTAAACGGTGGATCCGGTACAGGCTTAGACACCTTTAACATTACAAATACGGCAACGATGCGATACGAGGAGTAGGATCACCATGAGTACAAAGCCCGGTGCAGGGGGGCCCAAATTGAGGCGACTCAACATGGGTCAAGTCTTCATTATTTTAGCGGTTGTCAGTGCAGTTTTAACCATTTTTGTGTTTAAAAGTCTTGTTTCACCGAACAAAGGGCCTGTGGCCCCGACCATGACGGTGCAGACAAAGCCCTTGGTGGTTGCCTCCCATGAAATTTTCGCCGGTGAGGTCGTCACCCCGGATAGTATCAAGGTGATTGATTGGCCTGAAAAACAATATCCCAATGCAGATGTCTTTCAATCCCCTGAAAAGATTGTCGGCCATGTGGCAAAGAACCAGATTTTTCCAGGAGAACCCCTATATAAACAGGCCTTGGATGGTGAAAATTCCCAAGGTGGCTTGCCTGTCATTATTCCCCATGGCTATCGCGCAATGACCATTCTTGTCACAGAGAACAAAGATGTCGGCGGGTTTGTCAGACCTGGCGATCACGTGGATGTCGTCGGTTCTTTCGAATATCGGATTCCTGAAGCCACTCAGAAATCCGTTTCGGAAAAATCCGGCTTGCTCCTGCAAGATTCATTCCACGTGGCTCAAACCATCCTGCAAGATGTTCAAGTGCTTGCCATTGCCCAAGACATGTACGAAAAGAAAAATCTCTTGGATCAAGCGACCCAATCTAAAAACAATACGCCTCCCCCCCCGACCAATAATCCCAGCAACAATGTCCAAGAGGGAGATACAACGAAAGGAAAAATTGTCTCTTCAGTGACCCTGGCTGTGACTCCGGAGCAGGCTGAAAAGCTAGCCTTTGCGGACTCCAGAGGCGAACTCCGTCTAGCCTTAAGACCTGAAGATGAGCATGAACAAGTCCATTTGATTGGGGCCATTGGTGAGGATATTGTGCCTCTCAAGAACCTTTACGAAAAAATCCAAGAGGTAACCGGTTCAGAACCTGACTTGTTTGTTCACGGTAAAAAATTGGACCAGGATGCTGCCAATGCACCCCCAATGCCTGCACCAATGCCAATACCTCAGCATGAAGTACAGGTCTTTGAAGGAACCAATTCAAGCCGAGTATCTTTTTAGAAGTCAAACACACCCATCAGCAAAAGCATAACGCAATTAATAGAGAAGATTTAGAGCGATATTTTAAGACAAGGCGAGGAGTTGAAGAAGGAAAATGTTTAATCGAATAACCGCATTGGGCCTTAGTATTGCCCTGTGTAGCAGTGTCACTATTAACCCGGTGGTTTGGGCCGTAGCTCAGCAAAGCGCTTATGGCGTTCCCATTATCCATACCACCATTTCTCAAAATACCAGTCAAATTGAACTTTCCCTGGGTAAAGCCCAGATTGTTCGATTAAGCGCTCCTGCCAGTCGGGTGTCCATTAGTAACCCCGAAGTGGTTGGATTGGTAATGCTCAGTCCCACTGAGGTTGAGCTCATCGGAAAAGCCATTGGTGTTGCAAACCTCTTGGTTTGGGGTGAAAATTCCGGCCAAAATTATACCAGCATTGATTTATCAGTTCATCGAGATGTCTCTACCCTCGCCCGAAAAATCCAGATGATTGATCCCGGCATTAACGTGTTACCTGTTGCAGCGGAAGATTCCGTCATTTTGACAGGGATGGCTGAGACTATGGAAAAAGCCCAACTGGCCTATGATTTAGCCAAAGCCTTTTTCTCAGGGAAGGAAGTACAGCAGGATGCAGGCATTAGCAGTAATTCACCCGGAAGCGCTTCAACGGGGAACGTTTCTACAAAAATCATTAACCTGATCCGGGTTGAAGGTCAGCCCATGACCAAAGCTGATATGGTTCAAGAGCAATTAAAAGCCATTGATCCGCATATTAAACTGGATGTCGTTCCAGGCTATGGTGGGAAAGAGAAAGCTATTTTGACAGGTCGCGTGAGAAATACGTCTGAGGTCTCTAAAGCCGTCAACCTGGCCAGTGTTTTTTACGGAACACCAGGCATCAAGGTTTTAACCGGTCCAGGTGGCAACTTGGTCAAGGAAGGGAAAGAAGCAACCGGTGGAAGCTTCAGTGCTCGTGATTCTTCCGGGGGCGGACTCATTGGCAATATGGCCGGAAACGTCCTTCATGGCTCGATTGTAACCGATACCTCAGGAAATGTGATTAGCATGTTGGAGGTCGAAGAAAGACCTCAAGTCAAGTGCAGCATCAAGTTTCTGGAAGTTCGAAAAGATACCGGGATCGACTTTACTGGTGCAGCCCTAGCCGCTGGAAATACTGTCAAAGCAGCAACTTACGCTGGCTCTTTCGGCCAATCCACTGTGACAGGCCTTTTTGGCCAAGTCAATGGTGCAAATGGTGCTCAAGTTGGTTATACCTCTGGCCGAGACTTTGCAGCCTTTTTAAATGGCCTGATTACAGAAAATAAAGCCAAAACATTGGCTGAGCCTACCATTACCAGCTTAAGCGGCGAGCCGTCATCCTTCCTGGCTGGGGGTGAATTTCCCATCCCTGTCATTGGGGCCAATGGTTCCGTCAGCGTTATTTTTAAAGAATTTGGCGTTCGATTGAACATTTTACCCACCGTGACAGAACGGGGCACCATTCACATGCAAATCAGCCCTGAAGTCAGCTCTCTGGATCCGACAGCTGGCATTAAGCTCAACGGTTTAGTGGTACCCGGCTTAAGAACCCGACGGAGCCAAACGGTTTTGGAAATGAAAAATGGCGATAACTTTATCCTAAGTGGTCTTTACAACGATACGGTTAACGATCTCATTGGCAAAACGCCGCTTTTAGGGCAGCTACCCATTATCGGCGCCCTATTCAGCAGCCGACAGTTCCAAAGATCCGAGAGCGAAATGGTCATTGTCATTCATCCTGAAATCCAAGATCAAATGAATTTAAGCAATGTGATGCCACAAAGCAACACAACGGCCATTAGCCAGGGTGATTCCGTCAAACAAACCATCAAACTGGATCCGAAAACCTTATATCAACAACTCCAGTTGGCTGAAAAGTCCATGAGCAAGACCCAGAATAAGGCCATTGTTGAGGTGACAACACCCACTTCATCCACCGCAAAGCCCCAAAAAGATCCCCAAGTGATGATTCAAGCAATGGAAAAAGCGGTCCAACCTTCAACAAATCCAAATGCTGAAGTTGCAGTGAAGGCATCTCAAAACGCTCCAGAAAAAGGAAATGGGCCAAAGCCACAGCCTCAATCGGCAAATTCGGAATCCGGTCCGGTTGCCATGATGGCTCAATCACCAGCCTTGTTAAGCCAGGCTCAGGATTCCACCAGCGCCTTGGAAACCCAAAAAACAGAACTGGCTAAGCTCATCCAATCCTTAAATGAGTCGCTGCCTTTTGAAAAACCCGCCCAGGCTCAACCTACTTCAGAAGCGCCCAAGAAGGCTTTACCGAGAGTCTCCAAGAAACCAACGGTGATTAAAGCAAGCCTTAAAGCAAATCCGATAGCACCTCCGGTGAAAAAGCCCTCGGATACCATTAAACCCAAAGAGGCCATCAAGCCCAAATCCGAGAAGCCTAGCGATGCAACTAAATCCGCCGTTAAACCTAAAGAGGCAGCCAACCCCAAATCCGAAAAACCCAAGGAGGCTTCTAAACTCAAATCTGATAAGCCCAAAGAGACTGCTAAGACCGAGAAATCAAGCGATGCAGCCAATAAGCTCAAAAAAACAACTAAGGCAGCTCACAAGCCTTCAAAAGCCAAAGTTGCTTCTCAGGCCAAGGTCCATGCTCGTGCTCAGGCTAAAAAGCTGGCTCAATCAAGATTACGTGATCTCCAGAAGCAGGTGGTTGCGCAGCTGCTCAGTTGGACCGGCTTTTAGAGTATCGTGAGGCATCGTTCACCAAAGAATATCACCTTGAAATAAACATGGAGGTTTATGTGGTCACAAGTCTTGGAGATCGATAACAAGCAGAAATAAAGAAAATGAAATCCTTGACGATACAGACCATAGCCGAGGAAAGAGACAGCAATTCTTTTTAAGGAAAGCTTGTGTACCCAATTTATCGACTGCTGAAGAATAGTGTTACCCCTAAAACATCTCTAATAAAGGATTGTGGATCATGGATCTGCTAAGTGTCATTGCTGTTGCAAGTTCCGAAGAAACCCGATCCATGCTTCAAAAGCAGCTTAAGCAATTTAGCTTTATTGATTTTGATGGCGTTGTTCTGGAATTGTCTGACGCACAGCAGCTTTGGCAAAAGAAAAAACCGGATTTGTTGATTATTGACCTGACAGGCCGAGAGCTGGATGCCTGCCTGTTCATCGAGGTCATCAACTACAACGTTGACAGCAAAACCCTGGTCTTTGGCCTCCATAGAGAGTTAGACCCCAATGTGATCGTCAAAGCCGTTTCCAGTGGGGTGAAAGAGTTTATCCAGTATCCCCATGACCCTCCGGCCCTTGAGGCAGCAATTGAAAAGCACTGGAATTTCCTCCAAAAATTGGCAATGACGCAACAAGGGATTGCAGATTCCGGAAAAGGAAAGCTCATCCCTGTATTTGGCAGTAAAGGCGGTGTTGGTACATCAACCGTTGCTGTCAATTTAGCGCACCAGCTTCGGCTTTTAACCCGAAAACCGGTCGTCCTTTTGGATATGGACCAAGTTTTTGGGAATACGGCTGTAATGCTCAATTTTAAAGCCAACTATGCCGTATCAGACTTGGTGGCTGAGAATCCTGCGGAAATTGATGATGAGTTGCTGGGTAAGATTGTGGTTCACCACGAAACGGGGTTGGACCTGGTGGTTGCGTGTAAAAGCGTTTTGGATGAAAACCCCTTAATCCCTCATGAGCTTTTGGTCCGGGTCACGGATTATCTGAAAGAAAAATACGCTTATATTCTCGTTGACTTACCCACCCATGTCGTGGATCCGTATCACCAGTTCTTTGTGGAAGGCGCCGATGAGGTGTTGCTCGTCTCATCCCTGGATATTCCAGGACTATATCGAACGCGCCAATACCTGGAGTTGGTGAAGCGTCATTTAGATATGAGTAAAGTCAAGCTCATTCTTAACCGCTGCGATTTAAAAGCGGCTGTTGGACTGTCCAATGAAAATATTGAAGAGGAATTCAAGTACCCAGTCTATGCCAGGCTGCCCAACAACTGGATCCTGAATGTCGAAGCCATGAGCTTAGGTCAGGCCCTTGGAGCAGTTTCACCACAGGCTGATTTAGTCAAATCTTTCCAGGACTTGGCTTCCCGAATTTCCGGTGTCGCTTTGACGCCTACGAACGGCAAAGCACAAGTTGATAAACAACCCTCCTTATTGGATCGCTTAACAAGGAGAGGTAGCCATGTCACTAGCTAAACAAGGATGGGGCGCTTTTGGAAAGCCCTCAGAAGAACCCAGTACTCAAACTCCGGATTCAGCAAATGCTGGGGGTGAATCACCGCCGCCTCAAAATACACCGACGCCTCCTAAAAAAGAGTCCCATACATCCACGCCTGCGAAAAGCGAAAAGGAGGCAGAATCCGAGCAGCTTCGCAGCAAAATTCACCGACGTTTGATTGAGGATTTGGATACCTCTCAACTCAATGACATTAATCCGACAGAACTGCGTAAACAAATCCGGCAAGCGGTCAACGAACTTCTAATGGAAGAAAATGCCCTCCTGACCCAGTCTGAACGGGATAGACTGGTCGAAGAGATCATGGATGAGATGATGGGCCTAGGTCCTCTCGAGCCGTTGCTTCGAGATAAATCCACCAGTGAGATTATGGTGAACTCTGCCGGTAAAGTTTACGTTGAACGTAAAGGTAAGTTGGTGTTGACAGATGTTCAGTTTAAAGATGACGAACACCTGCTCCAGATTATTGATCGGATTGTGTCCCGTATTGGTCGTCGGGTTGATGAAAGTACACCCCTTTGTGATGCTCGTTTAAAAGATGGTTCAAGGGTGAACGTCATCATTCCCCCCTTGGCCATTGATGGCCCAAGCCTCACCATCCGAAAATTTTCAGCGGATCCCTATAAAGTGGAAGATCTCATCAACTTTGGTTCGATGTCCAGAATGGCTGCGGATCTCCTAAAAGCCTGTGTCTATGCCCGTTTAAACATTGTAATTTCAGGGGGTACTGGCTCCGGAAAAACAACACTACTCAACGTAGTTTCCAGTTTTATCCCCGACGATGAACGGATTGTCACCATTGAGGATGCCGCAGAACTTCAACTCCAGCAAGAACATGTGGTCCGCCTGGAAACCCGCCCACCCAATATTGAAGGAAAAGGGGCCATTACGATGCGAGACCTGGTTAAAAACTCTTTGAGGATGCGCCCAGAACGGATTGTTGTGGGTGAAGTCCGATCCGGAGAAGCATTGGATATGCTTCAGGCAATGAACACAGGCCATGATGGGTCTTTAACGACGCTTCACGCCAACACCCCCCGTGATGCCGTTCGCCGGTTGGAAACTTTGGTGATGATGGCAGGTTTTGATCTTCCCCAACGGGCCATTCGTGAGCAGATTGCCTCTGCCGTTGATTTGGTCATTCAGGCCAGTCGACTGAGTGATGGCAGTCGTAAAGTCACCAGCATCACGGAGATTGTGGGCATGGAAGGCGATGTGGTTCTGATGCAGGATATTTTTCTCTATAAGCAATACGGCGTGGGTGAAGACGGGAAAATTAATGGTGAATTTAAGTATACTGGCGTTCGCCCAAAATGTCTGGAGCGACTCGTCGCAGCCGGGGCCCCATTGGATTTAAGTATTTTCGAGCAATTTTAACCTGACCTAGGGAGTGTCATCCTATGAATCCCATCTACTTTCTGCCCATCATTCCCATCGGACTGATTTTTGCCGGGATTTACTTTGTGTTTTTCGCCAAGCAGGATCAGGCCAGGGAGTTTGTAAACCAGCTCTTTGATGATGTTGATAAAACCGAGCAGTTTAAGCGCCTGCAGCAACATCATTTTGTGCTTCGCAAACACCGTAAAGACCAGAGTCCCCTGATTCAAAAAATCGACATGGAACTGGAGCGAGCCAATCTCCTGATGAAACCCAATGAATTTATTATGATTTCACTGGGTTTAGCTGGGGTTACCTTTTTGGTGTTATTGGTCATGAAAATTTTCATCTTATTGGCGGTGATAGGGGCTGCCGTGGCGCTCTTTCTACCGAAGCTCTATGTCATGTTCAGGGTATGGCTCCGAATGAACAAAGCCCGTGCCCAGTTTGCCGATGTCCTGGATACCATGGTCAGTTGTTTTAAATCCGGTTACGGCTTTACCCGGGCTGTCCAAGTCGTCGCTGAAAACTTTGAAGATCCTTGGTCAACGGAACTGGGCAAAGTTGCCACAGAAATGAATTTTGGGTCCTCACAAGAAGATGCCTTAATTGCCCTTACCAAACGTATCCCCAATGCCGATGTGGCGCTGTTTGTCACAGCCGTCCTGATCCAGCGGGAAACTGGGGGTAACCTGGCTGAACTCCTCACTAATTTGAGTAAAACCATCCGGGATCGCTTTAAACTGCTGAGTAAAGTCAGTGCCCTATCGGCCCAGGGTAAATTGTCTGCCATTATCGTCTTCTTGATTCCGTTTGGTCTGGCAGGCGTCTTTGCCTTAATGATGCCCGATATGATGGGGGCCTTTGTCAACAATATTATTGGCAAAATCCTAATTGGTTTTGCCCTGGTCATGCAACTTATCGGTGGTGTGGTCCTAAAGAACATCGTGACATTGGAGGTGTGATCCCATGACACTGGTCTTTCTCGGCATTCTTATTTTTGCAACCCTGACCATGCTGGTTTTTGGGTTAAATCGGACTCAAAATGAAAGCCAGGTCAAGGCACGGGTGAGCAACCTGGATACCGGTCCCGCCGAGAATACCCCCCTCCAGAGCCGGACCCGTAAGTTTGATAACAGCTTTTCACAACGGGTCTTGATCCCCTTTGTTCAAGCGTTATCTGATCGCATCCAAGTGATTGTGCCGATATCCGGGAAGTCCTGGATTCGCCAAAAACTGGTTCAGGCTGGATACTCTAAACCCCAATATTTTAAAACCTACATGGGCGCCCATTGCCTTTGCACATTCGGATTTCTGGGATATACCGCATTTTTGGTCTTTGTGAACCACCTGGTATCCGGTATTCTTGGCTTTCTACTGGTCATTGCAGCTGGCGCCATTGGCTTTGCCTTGCCGATTTTATGGCTGATTCAGCAAGCTGTAAAACGCCAGGATAGTATTCGAAAAGCCCTCCCTGACTTTTTGGATCTCCTGGTTATCTGCGTAGAAGCGGGTTTGGGCTTGGATATTGCCATTTCCAAGATTTCTAAAACCGAATCGGTTCAAACCTCCGAATACCTTCGAGAAGAACTCATCCGATATACCAGAGATATTGGCTTTGGTAAGCCCCGAAAAGAAGCCTTGTTGAATTTAGCCGAAAGAACTGGCGTCGAAGACCTGAATACCCTTGTCAATGCCTTGGTGCAATCCTATGAGATGGGGACTGGCGTGGTCCAGGCCTTAAAAATTCAATCGGACGGTCTTCGCCAAAAGCGCCTCCATCGGGCCGAAGCGGCCGCCAATAAAATCTCCGTCAAAATGGTTTTGCCCATTTACCTGTTTTTCTTCCCGGGGATTTTCATAGTCATCCTGGGTCCCATGGTCCTTTACGCCATCAGCCAGGTGGGTTCAACCATCCAAAGCACCGGTGGCCTGCATTAACGCTTCATGAAACGTTTTAACTCATAGGGTTTTAAGGGTCTCGCCTGACCAGGCTTCAGGCTCCCAAGCGTCAGTCCTGCAAAGCCAATTCGCTTTAAGCCTTTTACCTGATACCCTAAGGCCTCAAAGCTCCGGCGGATTTGGCGATTCATCCCCGTCGCCAACTCTAGTATGACGGTTTTAAGATCACGAACTTCTTTCACTTTGGCCTTGGCCAGTTTATTCTCAGGCTGCAGCAAAACCCCTTCTTCAAGCTGTTTTAAGATTTCCATCGTGAGGGATTTATCCACCATCACCCGGTAGATCTTGACATGTTCATACCGGGGGTGAGAGAGCCGTTGGGCGAGCATGCCATCATTGGTGAGCATCAATAAGCCTGAGGATTCTCGATCTAAACGTCCTACTGGGTCTAAATCCTGATATTTATTCGGCAAGATATCATAAATGGTTTTTCGACCTTCAGGATCGGAGCGGGTGGTAATATACCCGGCAGGCTTATAAAACACAATGTACTGCTTGCGTTGGGGTAAAAGGCGCTTCCCCTCCAGAAAAACCTTGTCTTTTTCAGGATTAACAGCCTGACCCACTTGAGGCAACTTCCCATTTACCCTAATCTTGCCCTCCTGAATCAAGGCATCGGCATTTCTACGGGAGATTCCCGTACAATCGGCAATATATTTATTTAAGCGAACGTCCATCCGATTAAGACACTTTAGAGGTGACTAAAGCTGCAAATAAATCCAGTTGCACATGGTCAGCCTGCTCAATCCGGCATTGAAAGAGGTGAGCAATCTGGCGTAGCTCCTGATAATCTTCTTGGCTATACAGTGGGATGGTCCCTCTCAGCTCCCCTTTAACCCGTAACTCAGCGTGATCCGAAAAAACCAGAATGACCCGGTCTGATTTTAAGCGGGCCTCTTGCTGGCCACGGTTTTTTTCACGTTGAACGACTTTTTCCAAATCAATCTGGAGAAAATGGAAGGCTGCCATCATGTTGGTAAACCCATGCTCCAAATACGCCTGGGCCTGAATGGTATTCCTGTCTCCCAGATAATCGATGGTCTTCTCAACAGAGGCTTTCAGCTCCTGAAGTGCCTCAATGGCCGAATGAGGATGGTCGGCCATCTGGGACAGAATATAGGGAACCTCTTTTAAATGCACAGCGGTTATTCATCCATTTGTCGGTCAACAGGACCAGTCAACTTACTTATATCTTAAAATAAAGCCCCCGATACCACAAAAGATTCCCACATGTGAGAATGGACCTAAAGGCCATGAATGGGCACAATCCAAGGTGGTTCAGATGTGGATTGAGGGTAACGTCATGGTCATCACCACCCAATTTTATACCACGCGTGTCTCTAATATCGTTGAGCAAACTGCCTGTATTCGGACCCTGTTTCTGGAGATTCCCTATAGCTACCCTCGATTTTCACCAGGACAAGTCATTCAGGTGAAGCTGGCAGAAGGAGAATATCACGACTTACCCCCTAAATCCTACTGCATCTGTTCTTTGATGGCAGATAATGTCATTGAAATTTGTTTTGATTTGGTCAATATCAAGGGTGTTTCAGGTGCACTGTATCATGCACACCCTCAACAAAAAATCTCGATTTCCGCTCCCTTTGATGGACTTTCGTTTGAGCCTCCCAAGGAAAAAATTATCAATATGGTCGGTTTTGGCTCTGGAATAGGCCTTATCAGAGGCTTTATGCGTGAATTTTATCAATTACCCGCCAATTGGAGTGCCGCTCTCCATTTTTACGCCATTAATCGGGATGAAACCTCTATCCCTTATCAATTTGATCTCGCCTTGGCTGCTGAACGATATCCCCATTTAGAAATCTATCCCGTCATGCAGACCCATGAATATGACATCGATGATATCAGCGACCGCGTTTCAAGCCATACCCTTTATCCAACAAAAAGCCAGGTTTATATTGTGGGGCCACGACAGCCGGTCCGAGAGCTTCGTCGGCATTGTCTCAATATGTCCATCCTGCCTGAAAACATTTTTCAGGTGGCGTTCGATTAAATAGAAACCAGAATACCGGCAATCGCACTGGAGATATAAGAGGCAATAGTTCCACAGACAAGGGCCATAAATCCTAAACGCGCCAGATCCGCCTTTCGGTTGGGGGCAATTTCCCCAATACCGCCTACTTGCATGGCAATAGAACTCAAATTGGCAAAGCCACATAAGGCAAAGGTAGCAATGGCCATCGATTTGGGGGCCATGGGCAAAATACTGCTTCCGCCTGCGCTGGCTTGCGTCATCATCCCCGTCAAATTCGAGTAAGCGACAAATTCATTGACGACAATCTTGGTCCCCATCAAACCGCCAACCGTAATGGCGTCACGGGCCGGAACACCCAAAGCCAGGGCCACACCGGAAAAAGCAGTGCCTAATAAGTCTTGTAGGGTCAAATGATTGATATCCAATCCAATAAAGCTTAATGTTAAACCCAAATGGCTTAACCCCTGCCCCATTTTACCCACCACCCAATCCACCATGGCAATGAGCGCAATAAAACTGATCAACATGGCAACCACTTGTAAGCCAATTTTTAAGCCATCCGAAGCCCCATGGGCCGCCGCATCCAAGAGATTCACCGTCGTTTTGGGCACTTCCAGCTTCACACTGCCCTGGGTTTGAGACACTTCGGTTTCAGGATAAACAATTTTAGCCACCACCAAAGCCCCTGGGGCCGCCATCAAGCTCGCTGTCAACAGATAAGACGCTGGAATCCCCATTTGAATGTAAACGGCCATAATGCCTCCGGCAATACAGGCCATACTTCCGGCCATCACGGTGAGCAGTTCAGAATTGGTCATGGTGGCCACATAGGGCTTAATCATCAGTTGGGCTTCCACTTGACCCACAAAAATACTGGCTACGTTAGAAAGGGCTTCGGCGCCACTTGCACCCATTACTTTGGAGACCACCCAGGCAAAGGCCCGAATCACATGCTGCATAATGCCTAGATGGTAGGCCAGACTCACCAGGGTTGCCACAAAAATAATGGTGGGAATGAGTTTAAAGGCAAAAATTAGACTGCCTGCCGGTCCAAAGAGTTTGGCAAGCGTCTGGGGCTGAGACACCAAGGGACCAAAAACAAAAGCGGCACCCGCGTCGGAAAAGGCTAAGAGCTTTGTAATGCCTTGAGAAATGCCATGAAATATCACTTGCCCTAAGGGAAATTTCAAAATAAAAATAGCCACGATGACTTGAATCAATAGTCCGCTTCCAACCAAGCGCCAATTGATGGCCTTTCGGTTGTTAGACAATAAATAAGCCAGTCCTAATAACCCAACAATACCAATCAGTCCTGAAAATGCCTGGAGCATCATGTACACACCCTTAACTGAAGATAGTTCTTTACAGTGCCAGTATGGATCACTCAAACGTGGAGATCACGGTTGATTTTTTGAATCCGGGGAAAATCGTAAAGGAACGTTACAATTCTGCTCTTATTGTAGCAATGAAATGGCCTTTCGCTGGGTAATATGAGATCCTCTAAAGACGATAACTTGGGTATAATTTAAAAAATATGAATTGGAGAAACAGGCATTGGCGAGCCAATTAAGATCCGAGAGGTTACGAGAAGCCCCAATATCAACAGAAATTTGTCCGGCACAGTGGAAAGTTTTCGGCACCTGCTATGCAGGGGGTATGTTTGACGGCTTGGATTCCAGCTTGTTTACTGCCATCCTGCCCGTTGCCATTGCAGAGCTACTCAATACCCACGATCCCGCTATCATTAGCCAAAAAGGCTCCTGGGTCGCGGCCTTGTTCTTATTGGGTTGGACTGCCGGAGGGGCTTTATTTGGAGGCCTGGCGGATCGAATAGGTCGGGTCAAAGCCTTATCCATCTCAATCCTGATTTATGCCCTCTTTACAGGTCTTTGCGGGTTAGCCCACACCTGGCAGCAATTGGCCTTCTTTCGCTTTATGACGGCTTTGGGCATTGGCGGTGAACTGATTGTGGGAACAACTTTATTGGCAGAATCATGGCCGGAGAACCAGCGTTCCAAGGCTATTGGATGGCTCACAACGGCTTACCAATGCGGACTTTGTCTGGTTGGCTTAAGTAACCTCATTTTGGGCCAATTAGGATGGCGATATCTGTTTTTGGTGGGCGCGCTCCCAGCACTAATGGTTATGTTTATTCGCCGAAAAGTTCAAGAATCCCCCTTTTGGGTTGCTTCATGTCAGACCAGTGAGACAAAGAGCCAATATTGGGATTTATTCCAACCCCAACATTTTAGAAACCTGTTTTTTGCAAGCGCCTTTACCGGCATATTGCTCATCACCTACTGGGCGTCCTCTTTCTGGATTCCAGCCTGGATCCATCAACTTCTCCCCGGGAAAAAACCCATTTTCGAGGTCAGTAGTATCCTCTTGCTTCAAGGGTTTTTTGCCATGGGTGGATCGGTTTGGGCGGGCTATTTGTCAGAACAAATCGGCCGCCGATGGACCGTCGTCACCGCCAATGTCTGTTATTTAATCACCAGCATTGGCATGTTTGCACTTAACTCCCATTTTTCACCCGCAATTTACCTCTGGGGGGCAGCCATGGGGCTCTCTATCGGGATAGCCATTGGCGTGAACTATATTTATGTGCCAGAATTATTCCCTACCCAGCTTCGGGCCAGCGGTACCGGGTTTTGCTTTAATTTAGGACGGATTGCGGCCGCTTTAGGGGTCATTTATAGCGGTACGTTGGTGCGGTTTTTCAATGGGTCCTTTTCCGAAGCGGCGTTAACCATTTCATACGTTTTAATCCTAGGGGTTGTCGCTGTTCTGTGTCTTCCGGAAACCAAAGGCAAATCGATTCTCCTTTCAGAGGAGTCTACCGCCAGGCACTGAAACGTGACAGAGGCCCAATCACCCTTAACCAAGCATTGATTAGTATCATGGCCCACCCAAAAACGAAAAAAGAGCGCTTAGACAAACTCCTTTTGGAAAAGGGGCTTTGTGAAACCCGAACTCAGGCCCAAGGCTTGATCTTATCCGGGAATGTTCTCATTAATAATCAGGTGGCCGATAAACCGGGTCAACTTTATGCTGAAACGGTTGAAATTCGGATCAAGGAGCGGCTTCGATATGTCAGTCGAGGGGGCTTAAAGCTTGAAAAAGCCCTCCAGGATTTTGGCGTTTCAATCCAAGACAGGGTCTGTATGGACGTCGGCGCATCGACTGGCGGGTTTACCGATTGCCTGTTACAGCATGGTGCCTCTTGTGTATTTGCCATTGATGTGGGAACGGCCCAGTTGGATTGGGCACTTCGTCAAAACCCTCAAGTCGTTTCCCTTGAAAAAACCCATATTTTGGACGTCGAAGCGGACATCCTCAACCCAAGACCCACTTTAGCCGTCATTGATGTGTCCTTTATCTCCATAAAAAAGGTGATTCAAAAAGTAGCAAGCCTTCTTATACCAGAAGATACTGAAACTGGTGAAATTATCGCGCTGGTCAAACCCCAATTTGAATATAAGGACTATTTCCCTTTAAAAGGATTTAACGGCGTCGTCACCCAGCCCCAAGCGCATTTTGAGATCTTAAAGGCTGTTGCAAAAAGTGTTTTAGAAATACTCCCAGACTGGTATCTTCAGGCTGTCACGGAATCCCCGATTCAAGGGCCCAAGGGAAACCGAGAATTTCTGTTTTACCTCAAGCAGGGCTTATCCACAAATCTCATTGAAACGCGTCTGCCAGAAGATTTCGAGATGAATCTTTCCCAGATGATTTTTAAAGAAACGTAACAAAGCCCTCTCATCTCATTCAAGTTATTGGCATTTCAGCCGAAATACAGGGTATAAGAGTGCGAATATAGGACAGGAGCAATTCATGAAGCATCGACCCAATGAGCCTAAAGTGCTGGTAAAAGTCTTAGCGGTTCGAGATATTTCGTGGGAATTGGGACTTGCCGCCATTGGAATTGCCTTAATTTCCCTGTTAACCCTCGTTTAGATTTCTTTTGTCCCATAGGAATAAAATCCCTGACTTGATCAACATGAAGCAGGGATTTTTCTAATGAAATGGATTGTTATCGGGGTTTTTGCCATGGATTTGTGTTGAGACGATGAACCCCACTTGACAAGGCGTTTTCGTCTGATTCACAATCAAGCATTATGACAACACAGTTATCTTTACAAAAAACACCGCTTCACCAAAATCACCTTCAACGGGGCGCCAAGCTTGTTGAATTTAGCGGATGGGACATGCCGCTTCAGTTTGGAAAAGTGCTGGAAGAACACCATGCTGTTCGGCAACAGGCTGGGCTATTTGATATCGCCCATATGGGCGTTCTCTCGATTCGCTCAGGAGATATGACCCAGACCCAGCAGGCCTTGGACACACTCGTCCCTCAGGACTTGTCCAAATTGTATCCGGGTAAGGCTGTTTATACGCAACTGTTAAACGAAGCCGGTGGCATTATCGATGATATCATCGTCTATCAAATGCCCATCTTTGCGGATTTCCCTGAATTCTCTGAATTTATGATCATTTGTAACGCCTCAAATACCCAACCTGTTATTGCTTGGTTAAAGGCCCATTTACCTACCAATTTTCAAGTGGACTGGCTCAATCCTCGTTATGGGCTGATTGCACTACAAGGTCCTCTCTTTCAGGACGTTTTGAAAGCTGCGGGGCTAACCCCACTGGAACCTCTGCCAAAACGCTTTCACATTGGGGAATATCATTTTCAAGACGTGCCGGTCCTCCTCTCCAGAACCGGCTATACCGGTGAAGATGGGGTGGAAATCTTAATTCCGGTTTCTCATGTTGATGCCATCTGGAATCTTTTACTGGAAAAAGGAGAAAGCCAAGGGTTAAGACCCATCGGTTTGGCAGCACGAGACACCTTAAGACTGGAAGCCGCTTATCCGCTTCACGGGGCAGAACTGTCCGAATCAATTTCGCCATTGGAAGCTGGCCTGGAATGGTCCGTAAAGATTGGGAAAGCCTCTGATTTTATCGGGAAGTCGGTCCTTTTGGCACAACAATCCACAGGATTGAGTCGGCATTTTACCTGCTTTGAAATGCTTCAAAGATCCATTCCCCGCCATCATGATCTCTTATATGATACTGAGGGAAACCCTATCGGTGAGGTCACCAGCGGTTCCATTTCACCGACACTTGGTAAACCGATAGGAGTCGGTTATATTCGTTCAGAGAGACCTCTGGTGCCCGGCACACTCCTAAAAGTGCAAATTCGAGGCACCATGATGGATGCACAAGTTGTTGAACGCCCGTTTTATCGCAGATAAGAGGACCAGAGTCAATGGCAAAACCCCAAGATTTTGATATTCCCCCAGGGACATTATTCAACGAAACCCACGAATATGTGCTATGGGAGGAAGGCGAAGATCGGGCCCGTGTTGGCATTTCCCATTTTGCCACCGAGCAACTGGGCGATATCGTGTATGTCGAATTGCCTGACGTTGGCGAAAGCTTTGAACAAGGTGATACTTACGGCACCATTGAAAGTGTCAAAGCGGCTTCTGATCTCTATATTCCTGTCTCAGGTGAAGTTTTGGCCGTCAACACTCAGCTTGCCAGTGAACCCGAGTTGGTGAATGATAATTGTTACGGGGATGGCTGGATGATTGAAATTTTATTAAAAGCCCCGGATCAGTTGAAAGGCCTGATGACTGCCGAAAAATATTTGGCCTTTGTTGAGGAATCGGCTAACGTTTAAACCCGCTTGATAGCCGGTTTACGTTTTAGGAGTGGATGATGACTAATTTTATTCCCCATACCCCTGAAGAACGCCAATTGATGCTTCAGAAAATTGGTGTGTCTAAGACAGATGATTTGTTTGAAGCCATTCCTGCCCAACTGAAAAAGCCTATTCAGGTCAACACTTTGCCCCTTGAAGGGATGACTGAGTTAGAACTCCAGCAACATTTAATCCTATTGGCTGGGAAAAACGCAGGTACCCCCTTTGATGCCTTTCTAGGCGGTGGCGCTTACGCACGGTTTATTCCGCCTGCCGTTAACACCATTGCCTCACGTTCTGAATTTTATACGGCATATACACCTTACCAACCTGAAATTAGCCAGGGCACCCTTCAGATGATCTATGAGTTTCAAACCATGATCGCTGAACTCACTGGGATGGATGTGGCCAACGCCTCTGTCTATGATGGGGCAAGCGCCTTAAGCGAATCTGCCTTTATGGCCCTACGGGCAACCCGCCGAAAAGTTATCTATCTGTCCAAAACCACCAATCCTCACCATCAACAGGTTTTAGAAACCTATGTTGAGGCGCTTGGTGGGATTACGCTCCGATTTTTTGATCCGAACCAACCGTTAGAATCTCAGCTTGAAGAGGATCCTAAATCCATTGGGGCTGTGATTGTCCAGCAACCGGATTACCTGGGTAGCCTCTATGATTTATTGCCGTATCAATCGCTGTGTGATGCTGCCGGGATCATTTTCATTGTGGGTGTGGATCCCATGACATTGGGGATTCTGGAGCCGCCTAGCCGCTTTGGGGCTCAGATTGTTTACGGCGACATCCAGCAGTTTGGTAACTCTCTCAATTTTGGCGGGCCCTACGGCGGTTTTGTGGCCACCACCGAGAAATGGCTTCGTCAGCTTCCAGGCCGAGTGGTGGGGCGAACCCGGGATAAAAGCGGAAAAACGGCCTACACATTGACGCTTCAAACCCGTGAGCAACATATTCGCCGTGAAAAGGCCACCAGTAATATTTGTACCAACCAATCCTTAAACGTATTGAAGGCAACCGTTTATATGAGTCTCGTCGGTCCCCAAGGCCTTCAGCAGATTGCCGGTGTTTCCGCCGAACGTGCCCACGCTTTGGCAGAAGCATTAATCAAGTTGCCAGGGGTCTCCTTACGAACGCCTCAGCCCTTTCTCTATGAGTTTGCACTGACCTTACCAATACCCGCCAAGATGATGATTCAACAGATGGCTGAATCGCACCATATTTTGGCAGGGATTGATGTCGGGCGCTATTGGCCAGATGAATCCCAGACCTTACTGATTGCTGTGACGGAAATGAATTCACCAGAAAGTCTGGAACGGTATATCGACGCATTTAAGCGTGTATTAGATCAAAAGACTTCAGGATCAGCAGGCGCTGGACAGGCTCCCATGGCATGTCTGGTCAATGGGAGGGATTCTTAATGCCAACGCTTTTTGAACAATCCGTTTCTGGGCGACAAGGGGTTTCCTTGCCTGAGGCGCAAAATAAGGCTGGTTTACAATCCTGGATTCCCAAGACCCTTCAACGTCAAACCAAGCCTCGCCTCCCGGAGCTGTCCCAGCTGGAAATTATGCGTCATTTCGTCAAGCTTTCTCAGCAAAACCATGCCATTGATACCGGATTTTACCCCTTAGGCTCCTGTACCATGAAATATAATCCGAAGATTTGCGATGTCATTGGCCAACTCCCTGGGTTTACCCAATTACACCCGGAAACGCCCGATGAATATGCCCAAGGGACTTTGGAGATCCTGTATCGCCTTCAGCAGATTTTGATAGAACTCACCGGATTTACGGCAGCGACCCTTCAGCCCGCAGCTGGGGCCCAGGGAGAGCTGGTGGGCATGATGATGATCAAAGCCTACCATGAGCAGCGCCAGGATCATGACCGAATTGAAGTCCTGATTCCCGATTCGGCCCATGGTACGAATCCTGCATCTGCGGCCATGTGTGGCTTTAAAATCGTCGAGATTCCCAGCAATCCAGATGGCCTGGTCAATATGGAGATGCTCAAAAAGCATTTGTCTTCCAAAACGGCAGCCATCATGTTGACCAATCCCAATACTTTGGGGCTATTTGAGAAAGACATTTTGGAAATCACCCGATTGGTCCATGAGGCAGGCGGTCTTTGCTATTACGATGGCGCAAACCTCAATGCCATTGCCGGGATCATTCAGGTTGCCAAGATGGGGTTTGATGTCATGCACATCAACACCCATAAAACCTTTGCAACCCCACATGGCGGGGGTGGTCCAGGGAGTGGCCCCGTTCTGGTCAATGAGCTTTTAGCGCCCTTTCTGCCTGTCCCGGTTGTGACTCACCAAAATGGCCAGTATGCGTTGGATTTCAATCGGCCTAAAAGCATTGGGAAAGTCAAAGCCTTCTACGGCAACATGGAAATTTTGCTGAGAGCCTATGCTTATATCAGTGCCTATGGATTACTGGGATTACGGGAAGTGGCTGAAACGGCTGTTTTAAACGCAAATTATTTAAAAGAAAGCCTTAAAGACAACTACCATGTAGCATTTCCTCAAATTTGCATGCATGAATTCATCCTGACCAGCCAACATCAACATGCCCGTGATGAACACATCAATACCATGACCCTTGCCAAACGCTTGATGGATTATGGGTTTCACCCACCGACTGTGTATTTCCCCCTCATTGTCCCTGAAGCCATGATGATTGAGCCCACGGAAACAGAATCCAAGCAGACGCTGGATGCCTTTGTCCAGGCCATGATCACCATTGATGAAGAATCAAAGACGACACCTGAAACCATTATCAATGCCCCCCATTCAACACCGATTCAGCGGGTTGATGAGGTTTTGGCCGCACGTTCACCTGATTTGAATTTTTATAAGCACTAACCTGCTCAATCTTTGAAAAATCCATCGCTTGCGCTCTGAAAGCAAGCCATTTCAGAATTGCCATTGTGTCCATTCTTTTTAATGGAAAAATCCGTTAACCTTGTTCCTATCAAGCAGTATGGGATAATTCGACCGCTTGGAAAAGGATTCGGGTATAAAAAAGCAAAGGAGGACACCATGGCTCAACAAAGTGTACAGGATATGGAACTAAAACAATATTTAAAACCCGACCAGTTTTTAACCATACTCCGTCAAACCGTCAATGCCTTGGAAAACAATCGGGAATTTCAAGTCACCGTTAACGATCGCCAATTTACCATTCCGGCAGGGGTCTTACAAAAAGCCCGGAAGTTACGGGTGGAGTATGAAGTTGATGAAGGTGAACATGAACTGGAATTCACCTTAAAATGGTGCTAAGGGCAGATTAAATACCAGAAAAACGCATTTTGAAGGAAGTATTTTCTATCGGTGAAAATACTTCCTTTTTTCAGGTCTGAATTTCCATCGGGTTTGAGACATCGTTTTCTCTGTGTCGACTTGGAATTTGCATTTAAAATAAGATCAAGGCTTCTCGATGCGTGAACAGAGTGGCCCTTCGTCTCACTGCCAGAGGCGAGACAAACGTGTTAGGGTTGACGAAATGGCCTCTCAAGAGCGACGATAAAGTATGCCCATCTATCTTTACATTCTAAAGCGTGTACTCATTGCCATTCCGACGTTGCTCATTGTCTCAATGATCAGCTTTTTTATCATGCGCTATGATGTGACCATAGGGCCACTGTCACTACCGATGGGGGGGCACAGCGTCCAAATCCTGAAAGAATATCATTTTAAAAATCCCATTGACCCGTTGGCCGAGTTACGCCAGAACCCGCAGATTTCCAAGGCGGCATATGAACATGAAAAAGCCCGATTGGGCTTGGATAAACCATTTTACATGCAATACTGGCTTTGGATTAGCCATATTTTTCACTTTGACTTTTCAGAACTGAAAACCGGGCGATTTTGGCTGGTTTTTCAACCGGACTTTGGAAAATCCTTTTCCGGAGAAGAGGTCAGCCGAATCTTGATGACCCGGATCCCCAATACGTTGATTTTAAATCTACTCACCTTGCTCTCATGCTGGCTGATTGCCATCCCCTTAGGGGTCTATGCCGCCTTACACTGGCGTTCAAAAGCTGATTCCTTTTTGACGGTGTTTTCTGCCGTGGGGATGGCCGCACCATCATTTGTCATAGCGCTTTTACTGGCGGTGATTGCGGTGAAAATCGGCTGGCCACCGGTGGGGGGCATCACCAGTGATAATTTTGATCACTTAACCTTGCTTCAAAAGACCGGAGACTTGGCAGCGCATCTGGTGCTTCCTGTGATTGTCCTGACGATCTCTGGTATTGCAGGGCTTCAACGGCAAATGCGCGGCAACCTGTTAGACGTTCTGGAAGCGGAATATGTCCGGGTGGCCAGAGCCAAAGGCCTTCCGGAAAACAAGGTCATCTATAAGCATGCGGTCAGGACCGCCATTAATCCTCTGGTGACCATGTTTGGCTATGAATTTGCAGGTTTACTCAGTGGTGCGGCTCTGGTGGAAATGGTTCTTCGATTCCCAGGCCTGGGGTTTACCGCTTTAGAAGCCGTCCGGCAAACCGATACCAACCTGGCAATGACCGTCCTGGTCCTTGGAGCAGTGTTGCTGGTCGCTGGTAATCTACTCGGCGATATCCTGTTAAAATTAGTCGATCCCAGAATCGAGCTTGAATGATGGCCATTTATCCCGCAGAAAAAGGCAAAGGCCGTAAAGTTTGGAAGGCGTTTACCCAAGACAAAATTGTTTTCGCCAGCCTGATTTTCCTCATCGTGATGTATCTCACCATCTTATTTGCCGGGACGATTGCACCGTATTCGGAGAACAATAGTGATCGGGATCTGGCCTACGCCCCGCCGACACCTGTTTTTATTATGGAAAACGGGCATTTAACCTGGCCTTTCGTCGTCACCTACCACCGCCGCCTTGATCCCATCACCTATGGGTTTGGTTTTTATCCCGATTACAGCAAGGATTACCCCATTCGGTTTTTCATCAAAGGCCAGCCCTATAAAGTTTTAGGGCTGATTCCCGGAGAGGTTCATTTATTCGGGGTGGATTCTCCGGCTCGGCTTTTCCTGCTGGGCACGGATTTTAACGGACGAGACAACTTCTCTCGGTTGTTATACGGGGGGCAAGTATCACTGACCATCGGTTTCTTGGGATTGCTCATCGCCTTTCCTATTGGCCTGATTTACGGCGGCATTTCCGGGTACTTTGGAGGCCGTCTGGATAATGGCATGATGCGGCTGGCCGAAATTATTATGAGCATTCCCAGTTTTTATCTCCTCATCAGCCTGGCTGCCATTTTGCCTTCAGGCTTGCCCAGTAGCCAACGTTTTGCCTTGGTGGTCATGATTCTGGCATTGATTGGCTGGGCAGGGCTGGCCCGGATTATTCGAGGGATGGTGCTTTCGTTAAAAGAATTAGATTTTGTGGAAGCTTCCAGATCCTTGGGAGCAGGCCCCTTTAATATCATCCTCAAGCATATTTTGCCCCAGACCGCCACGTATTTTATTATTGCCGCCACGCTGGGCGTTCCGAATTATTTATTGGCCGAAAGCAGCTTAAGTTTCCTGGGACTCGGTATTCAACCTCCTGACGCCAGTTGGGGCAACATGCTCCATGAAGCCCAAGATTTGAGCAATATTATGCTCCGGCCCTGGTTATTATTGGGCCCTGGGATTTTAATCTTTTTAACCATTCTGGCCTTTAATGTGGTGGGCGATAAACTACGGGACACCTTGGATCCCAAAAGCCAAGGTCGCCATGCGTAGCAATGGCCACACAGGATTTAAATCATAAAGTTCTCCAAGCCCCTGTCGATATCCACAATAGATCGCGGTTGACAGCCCTCCCCTGCTAGGAATCCAATATGCCAAAGATACGCTCTCTTTCCGGGTTTACCCTCATGGAAGTCCTGATTGTTTTAGGAATTCTGGGCATGATCGCGGCCTTCAGCATTCCACGTATTGTAACGGGCTACCAGGATAAACAAAAATTGGCCACGTTCAGGGAGTGCCTTTCGCTTCTGGCCCAAATTGAAGATGATGGCATCTCCTCCTCCCAGCTCACACCTTCGAATTTTAGTAACTTCTTTTTAAGCCGCATTCAGGCCAAGCAATATTGCTCGACCAACGCAGCTAGTGAAGGTTGCTGGAATACAGCCACTCAAGGTTCTATTGGCGAAGAAACCCAACCCGGTGTGGTTTTGGAAGATGGCGCTGTCATTGTCGGATTGAGCAATCCCGGGGGAAACCAGTGGTATGAAGGCATTGCCATTGATTGGAACGGCACCGCTCTGCCCAATAAAGTTGGAGAAGATCAACTTGTCTTGATTATTAATTTTGGGACTCAGGATTATTCTGATATTCCTGGGGGTGATATTGGTCCATCCCCCACAAGTGCCCCGAGTATTCCTCTTTATCGCCTGGCCAGTGCTGGCAGTTAAATAACCTTCCCCTAATGAAAAGCGTGAGCAGGCATTCGTTCAAACCAAATCTTCTCATACGGAAAATGATTGCGAATACGCCGATTCACAAAAGCGCCCATGGAAGAGGCATTCATCAATTCGGCATAGAGTGTCGGAGAAATATCTTGGTAATCATAGACTGAGCCATTCTGAAACTGGATGAACAGATGATAGGTGTCGGCATCATACCCCAGGCGTTGAATGCTGGCAGAAGCCACTGGCAGCAATTTGACCAGCTTTTTGGCCGTCGTCTTTTTTTGAATCTGATCGGTCAGGTATTCAGTCAGATTATCGGCGTTCATCAATTCAGCATAGGATTTCGATGTCACCGGGCAGTACTGATACACGGATCCTTGGTGAAACATCACATACAGGGTTTGGGTTTGAATCTCATAAGCAATGCCCTGAATATCCGGTGAGGCCAGGGTAATCATACGCATTGTTCCATTCCCCCCTCATGGCTTGTTTAATCGGGTTGCTCTCCGTACAGCCGCTCCGTAAAAGAAACGGCTGTGGGCGTTTTGGCCAATCCGCCTTCAGCGCTTTCTTTCAGCTGCGGCGGCATCATTTGCCCCACACTGACCATGGCATCAATAATTTCATCCAAGGGAATAAAACTGGGAATCCCCGCCAAGGCAATGGTCGCTGCCGCTGAAGCGTGGATACCCGCTACCGCATTTCGCTTGACACAAGGCACTTCCACCAAGCCTGCCACCGGATCGCAGACCAGTCCCATCATATTTTTCAAAGCAATGGCAACCGCATCCAAGGCCTGCTGAGGGGTTCCGCCTAAGGCTTCCACTATGGCCGCTGCCGACATACCCGTTGCGACACCTACCTCTGCCTGGCATCCGGCTGCGGCTCCTGAAAGGTGCATCCGCTGTGAAACAATGCCGCCCACCATGCCAGCGGCCAAAAGGGCCTTTTCAAGGGTGGGCATGGGAATCTGCTTCTCATCAGTCAAGGCAATCAAAACGCCTGGGACCACACCACTCCCACCTGCCGTCGGACAGGCCACAATTTTACGCATCCGGCTGTTTTCTTCCAACGTGGCCAAGGCGTAGGCAATCATGCGATGCTCCAGTGAGGACATAAACGATTGGGGGGACTCGCTAAATGCCATGACTTTTTTAGAAAACCCTCCTGATAAGCCACTCATAGACGGTTCATCAGAGTACAGTCCGGATTCAATAGTAGCCCGCATCTGCTCCAGAATTTTCCGTGCTCCCAGAAGAATATCCGCTTCCGATCGCTCCCCTCGAGCGACTTCATATTCCAATGCGGCCTCACCAATGGAAACATGATGCTCTTGGCAATAGGATAATAAGTCCTTAAAGGTTGAAAAATTCGTCATAATGGTATTTTATCCACATTATAAACCGTATAAACTTCAGTAATTTCCCGAATGGCTTTCACCTGGGGTTCTGGGAGTAAACTATCCAAACAAATGGCCATAAACGCTTCAGTCCCTTTTGCCTTGCGTGTGCAATTTAACGAAGCAATATTAATTTGTTCTTCGGCAATGATCTTGGTGACTTGCCAGATCATTCCGGGTTGATCATGATAAAACATCACCAATGTGGGGTATTCGCCTTTCAGGGCGACTGAATACTCATTGATGCGAGATACATAGACTTGCCCGCCCCCAATAGAATGCCCAATCACCGTTAAAAAATCGCCATTGGCCAAAGTTATCTCAAATTTCACGGTATTCGGGGGAAAGGGGTTGGGCTGATCATAGGGAATAAATTGATATTCCAGATCGGTCTGCTCGGCATTTTTAAACATATCGCGAATGGCGTTATCCTCAACGGAATATCCCAAAATCCCTGCCAATAAGCCTCTATCCGTCCCATGTCCTCGGTACGTTTTGGCAAAAGAATTATAAAGGATAAACTGAACCTTCCGAATGGGTTGATTGGCAATATTACGGGCAAGTAAGGCCAATCGAACAGCCCCAGCCGTATGAGAGCTTGATGGGCCAATCATAATAGGACCCATAATATTAAATAAAGAACCGGATGATGACATAGGTAAAGTTAATGTTTAACTACAATTTTATTGACAGTATGGTATGATTTTATTATACGTGGGAAAGTATGATAGATACACAATTCATTTTTGGCGAAAAGTGGAGAGGCAAGAGAAGACGCCAATTTACCGTTAAGGGTCTTTATAAGATAAGCGACAAATAATATGCATACGAACTATTGCTCGAAGTGTGGTCAGGCATTTGAAACCAAAAATCCAAAACGTATCGTTTGCCCCAATTGCTTATACCTAGATCGCGCAGCAGCCCCCTCAATTGAACCTTTACCCCGACAACAGGCCCCATACGGTCAGCCCCATCAAGGCTATGGAGCCCCTCAACATCAACAACCCTATGGACAGCCTCGATATCCTCAACAGCATGGGCCAGGCCAGGGTGGTGGCTACGGCGGACCTCAAAATCAAGGCGCCTACCCTCAGCAACAACGCCCCCGCGGTTTTGGTGGTCCACCCCCTCAGGGTGGCCCCGGTGGTGGTTTTCGCCGAGGCGGACCTCCGTATCAAGGCGGTGGTTTCCAAGGCCCCAGAGGAGGCGGTGGATTTCGTCCTCAAGGGGGTGGTCCAAGACGGCCCCCCGCTAAAAAACTGCTCATCCCCAAAGAGGTCATGTTTGAAATTGAAAAACGCTACAAGGCCATGTTGCCTCTCCCCAATCCTGATGCTCATGTGACCATTGCGCAAGCCTTGGAAATTGAGCCCAATAAAGTGTTTTTTGGGATTAATCTGGTCCGTAAGAAAATGAAACTGCCGCCCATGGATTATCCCAAACGGCCTTTGGCAGTCACGCCAGACCAATTAACCGCCGTTCGGGCCTTATATGAAGGCTTCCTACCACTCCCCCCCATCGGTATCCATAAAATCATTTCCAAACAACTGAGAATGGATGAATGGCGGGTGCATGTGGCCATTGGCTTGATTCGTAAAGAAATGGCCTTGCCCAGATGGAATGAAGAGCGTGAGGATTTGCCCCCCAAGATGAAAGAAGAGCTTGAAGCGGCAAAAGCCAAAGCGGCGGCTGAATCCAATGGGGCAGAAAGCGCCGATAAAGAGCCTGCAAAAGCCACTAAAAAAGTCGCCAAAAAAACGCCAGAAGCAGCTTTGGAAGATTAACCCCTTAAAGAATCAACATACAATCCCCGTAGCTATAAAAGCGATACCCCTCGCCAATGGCTTCATGATAGGCCTTTAAAATGGCATCTCTATCGCAAAAGGCACTCACCAACATTAAGAGTGTGGATTTAGGCAGATGGAAATTGGTTAAAAGGCCATCAATGACTTGAAATTGAAAGCCCGGGTGGATAAAGAGATCGCTCCAAGCCGATTCGGCTTTGACAACACCTTGATGATGACTTGCAGAAGTCTCCAAGGTTTTTGCAACAGTAGTCCCTACGGCAATCACTCGACCTCCCTGCTGACGGGTCGATACGATTTTTTGGGCAACCGCTTCAGAGATCGTATAAAATTCCGGATCCATTTGATGATCTTGAATCGTATCGGTTAACACTGGACGAAAGGTTCCGGCGCTCACCTGTAAGGTAATTTCTTCCACCTGAATTCCCTGTGCTTCCAGTTGTTTAAAGGTTTCTTCCGTAAAATGAAGCCCCGCGGTAGGCGCAGCCTGAGCTCCAGGATGCTTGGCAAAAACCGTCTGATACCGTACGTCATCGATGGCTTCAGGGGCCCGATCCAAGTACGGGGGAATGGGCATCGTTCCTGTTTTGGAAAGAATCTCTTCAAACGAGCATTCGTCTGGCCATGATAGTTCAACCAGGCCTCTTCCACCCTCTAGCCGCTCAATAATCCGGGCTTGCAAGGGAGAGTGTTCAAAGCAAATCACCGACCCTGGACTAAGGCGCTTGGCAGGCTTCATCAAGACTTGCCACTGGGTTTGTTCCGCATTTTGCGGATGCATTAAAAACAGCTCGACTTTGCCGGAATGGATTTCCCGCTTTCCGATGAGACGAATGGGAATGACTTTGGCATTGTTGACAATCACTAAGTCACCCGCATTCAACAACTCAGGCAGCCGGGAAAAAGAATAGTGAGCGATCTCTTTATGCTGACGGCCCAGATGCAGCATCCTGGATTGATCCCGCTCGGATAAAGGGAATTTGGCCACCAGCTCAGGGGGAAGCGTGTAATCAAAGTCTGCAAGGCTAAGTTCACGTTGCGGTAACGGGGAGCGAGGGTTCATGTGATTCGTCTTCCTTCAAGGTTATGGTCAGGATTGTGGTTGCTTTGAGCAGTTATGTCAAGTCAACTTAATCCCAACAGCTTGAGAAACTGAGCATCTTTGCGCCAGTTTTTCTTCACTTTGACATTCAGTTCCAGATAAACTTTGCTTTCGGTCAAGATTTCAATGTCTTTTCGAGCCGCCTGACCGATTTTTTTAATCATCTGCCCCTGTTTCCCAATGACAATCCCTTTTTGAGAGTCCTGCTCCACATACACCGTGGCATCAATCCGGATGCAGTTGGGATCCGATTCATCAAAGGTATTGATGAGAACCGCAATGCTGTGCGGCAACTCTTCCAAGGTCAATCGCATGGCTTGCTCCCGGATCATTTCCTGGGCAATATCCCGAATCCGCTGATCCGTCAGTTCATCTTCGGCGTATATCGGTGCACCCTGGGGTAAATGTTTCAAGAGAATTTTCGGGATTTCCTGAAGCCGCTTGCCCGTTAAGGCCGACACCGTCAAATAATCGTAAGCCTGGTAGCCTTCAAACAGCTTTAAATAACTTTCCTTTAAGCGCTGTCGCTCTACTGGGTCTTTCACCTGATCAATCTTGTTGATGATGAATAAGATATATTTCCCGCTGGCCTTCAGTTGTTCTGCCAGCCATTGATCGCCTTTACCGGCCATCAAGCTGCCATCCACGACAAACAGAAAGATATCCGCGTCCTCTAAGGCATGCTTGGCTTCTGCCGTCAAAAACTCCCCCAGTTTATCCAGGGGTTTGGAGAATCCTGGCGTATCCAAAAAGACAATTTGCCCTCGCTCAGGCAAAGACAGCACCCCTCGAATACGGTGGCGGGTGGTTTGAACCCTGGGAGAGGTAATGGCGATTTTTTGACCCAAAATCGCATTGAGCAAGGTGGACTTCCCGACATTGGGTCGGCCTAAAATGCCCACAAATCCAGCGCGATACATAAAGTTGATAAGCTCCAGTCAATCTCACTCACACTATATGATCAAAACAGGGGCGCGGAAAATATCAAAAAAGAAGAACACGCTCCAAAAGATGAAGCGTGGTGAAGGTGTGTTAAAAAATGCCCACAATGGGGGCTTATCTCTGCCTCTCTAGGAACATCCCATGGAACTGCCACAGCTCAGGCATCGGTAGCAGGAACCATTTCGTACAGTGATATTGCCGCAGTTATCACAAGGCGGGGCATCGCCCATCATATCTTTCAGATGGTTGCTCAGCTCTGAAGCATTGCTGTGATAACCATTGCCATTGCCGTTTTGATGTCCATTTTCCTTAACAACAGGCAAGATGGTTTGTAATGATTCAGGCGAAGCGATCCGCTCATAAGGACCTTGATTGACCCGCAAGGTCGTTTCATCGGGTTTTACCTGAATATAATCGGTTTCACCCAGGTATTCCATTCCCAGAACCCTGAAAATGTAGTCCAAAATGGAGGTACAGTTACGAATATTCGGGTGATCCGTAAATCCGGAGGGATCAAAACGGGTAAAGGTAAATTGATTGACGAATTTTTCCAAGGGAACCCCATATTGAAGCCCCAAGGAGACGGCAACGGCAAAGCAGTTCAACAAGCTTCTGTAAGAAGCACCTTCTTTGAACATATCAATAAACACTTCACCCAGTTGGCCATCTTCATATTCGCCTGTTCGTAGATAGACCTTGGTGCCGCTGATACTGGCATCAATGGTCAACCCTTGACGCTTCCGGGGAAGTTCTCTGCGATCACCCCGTTGTAATCCCACCGGCATGAAGGTTTGTTGCTCCGTGGGATCATCTTCATCCCCTTGAGACGTTCCGGCACTCAAAGGCTGGCTCAACTTGGAACCATCGCGGTACAAGGCCACACATTTTAACCCTAAGCGCCAGGCATCCACATAAATCCGCTCAATGTCTTCGACAGTCGCTTCATTGGGAATATTGACGGTTTTGGAGATGGCTCCCGATAAAAAGGGCTGAGTGGCGGCCATAATCTTAATATGCGCCATCGGCTCGATAAACCGCTGGCCAACGCCACACCGGTTTGCGCAATCAAACACCGGTAAATGCGCTTCTTTCAGGAATGGGGCGCCTTCGATGGTTTGGGCGCCGTTCACATAGATATCAATGGCCTGTAATTGATCTTTCGTCCAGCCTCGGTCTTTCAGCAGCTTGGGATTAAGCCCTGGGGTCCATTCGTTGAAGGTCCCGTTTTGGCGCACCGCATCAAAGGCCTTTTGAATCTCCTCCTGTGAGAATCCTGCCGTTTGAAGCTGGTCCGCCGACAAATGCGGGGCACTCTCCAGAATGCCATGGCCCAAGATATAGGTAATGATGGTGTCAATCTCAGATTGTGCGTAGCCCAGCTTCCTCAAAGCCTTCGGAAGGGCCTGGTTGGCAATCTTAAAGTATCCGCCGCCTGCCAGCTTTTTCCATTTAACCAAGGCAAAATCCGGTTCAATCCCGGTGGTATCACAATCCATCAAAAGACCAATGGTGCCTGTGGGCGCTAAAACCGTGGCTTGGGCATTTCGATAGCCATACTCTTCACCCAGAACCAAGGCATTGTCCCAATCTTCCCGGGCCGCTGCCACCAGATAATCCGGGCAGTAGGTAACCGGGATCTCATAGGCTTTTTGACGATGTTTACCCATGACCCGCAGCATCGAATCCCGGTTAGGTGCATAACCTTCAAACGGGCCTTTAACAGCGGCCATCTCGGCAGACGCCGTATAGGCCTGACCGCACATAATGGCAGTAATGGCCCCAGCGATGGCATAGCTTTCTTCGCTGTCATACGGAATGCCATTGACCATCAGGTAGGCACCCAGATTCGCATAGCCTAAGCCTAAAGGGCGATACTTATAGCTGTTTTCAGCGATTTTTTGCGTGGGATAAGAGGCGAGCCCAACGAGAATTTCCTGGGCAACAAAGAACACTCGACACGCATGGCGGAAGCCTTCCACATCAAAACGGCCGGTTGTCTCATCATAAAACAGCATTAAGTTAATGGAAGCCAGGTTGCACGCCGTATCATTTAAGAAATGGTACTCGGAACAAGGGTTAGAGCCATAAATCCGATCTGTGTTGGCGCACGTGTGCCAATCATTGATGATGTCATCAAACTGGACACCCGGATCGGCACAAGCCCATGCGGCAAAGGCAATTTGCTTCATCAAATCCTTGGCTTCAAAAGTGTCACAGACTTCGGCGGTGGTCCGAAAACGGGTCTGCCATTTGCCTTCATGGAGGTAGGCATGCATAAAGGCATCGCCAATCCGAACGGAGTTATTGGAGTTTTGCCCAGCGACCGTGTGATACGCTTCGCCATTAAAGTCTGACGGATACCCGGCATCAATCAGAACTTTGACTTTCCGCTCTTCTTTAACCTTCCAGTTGATAAAATCTTCGATTTCAGGGTGATCCATATCCAAAGAGACCATCTTAGCCGCCCGGCGAGTGGTCCCGCCACTTTTGGTCGCCCCAGCGCCACGGTCCAGCACTTCCAGGAAAGACATCAAGCCTGATGAGGTGCCACCACCGGAAAGTTTTTCCTGACGTCCCCGAATTTTGGAGAAGTTGGTCCCCGTCCCGGAGCCAAACTTAAAGAGGCGTGCTTCGTTTTTGGCCAGCTCAAAGAGGCTCATCAAGTCATCTTCGACAGATTGAATAAAGCAGGCCGAGCATTGGGGATGTTCATAGGAATTGCTGGATTCTAAAACAGCCTGTTGGGCATCATCCCGATACCAGTTTCCGCCACTGCCTTGAATCCCGTATTGATGGTGCAGACCACAGTTAAACCAAACCGGGGAATTAAAAGCCCCTTTTTGGTTAATCAGCATATGAGACAGCTCTGCCTCAAAGGCTTCCGCATCTTCAGAAGAGGCAAAATACTGTTTCAGCTCTCCATGGACCCGGATGGTGTTGGCAATCCGATGAACGACTTGCCGGGCGCTGGTTTCCGATCCGGTGGGCCCAGGAACACCCGCTTTTCGAAAGTACTTGGAGACAATAATATCTGTCGCCAACTGGGACCATGATTTGGGAACTTCCACATTGTTCATCTCAAATACAACGGAGCCATCGGGCTCTGTAATCACAGAACGCCGATACTCATAGGTCACCTCATCTAAGGGATTGACGCCCGGCGTTGTAAAATAACGCTGAACCTGAAGCCCTTCCGTATTAACCGCGACGTCTTTACCATTCAACTCAGGCAAGGTCGCTTGTGGGGGGGGCTGAATACTGCTTTCGGTGATGACCATATGGTGACTCTCCTCTTGTGTATTGATTTGAAGCTTTGGCAATAAGCAATGATTAAATTTAATGAATGAGACCGTGAACTAAGCGGACTTTTGGTAAGACCACAGATCCGATGGTGTGGGTTTTGATGGCGAAAACAACGGATGTTGGTAAAGTAGGTCGTGGCAAATGCTCTTTTAGGACGGCCTTAAAAGACCCCCTCTTCCAACTATGGCCTACGCATTTGCAATCACTATACAGTTTAAATAATCTACGCATCTGTTGAAGATCTATATCATACCAACTCTAAGGACCTCTTGAGAAGGGACATCTGGGCAAGTTTGATATATTTTTACAAACCCTTGACTCGATGGCCTGGGAATTATCTTCAGATTTTCTTTTCTGGGTATTGAGTCGTCACCACAGTATTAATCCCTCCTCTAGCTTTAAATTCCCCCCTGACTTCTATCCACTTTGGATGGCACGCGTGAACAATATCATCCATGATTTTATTGACGGCGTTTTCATAAAAAATACCGTAATTTCGATAATCCAATAAGTAGTACTTAAAGGCCTTCAGCTCCAGACAAGCTTGATCCGGCGTATAGCGAATAAAAAGGGTGCCAAAATCAGGCAACCCGGTCTTAGGGCACACCGATGTAAATTCGGGGCAAATGATTTCAATGACAAATTCTCGTCCTGGATATTGGTTTGGAAAAACCTCAATCGGGGCAAAGGTCTGTTGTTCCGGACTCACCGTGGATTACCTCTTCAAATATGCGTCTAACATCCCTAAATACGCTTAGAAACGAGGGTGCATCCCAGCCTCTCAAAGCTTTGAAGATAGGGAATACTGTAACATACCATTAGTCAAGGGAGAAGGGTTATGACAAAACATAAATTTTCGACAAGTTATCGACAGGTTTATTGACATCCGCTACGATCATGCGGCAATCCGATAACCATTTTGGACACAACGATGGAATCCTTTATCCCAGGCCAAGCTTACGGCTATGCCTACGATTATTTCATCTGGGTCTGCCAGAACCCGGTTGAAAGAAGCTTTGAAAAGTGCAGTCTGGCACAAAGCACCCAGGTCTATGAGGCACTTGTCTCCCGTCTTCAGTCATCCGGGCTGGGGCAGAAATGCTTTGTCTTTCGAAGTGGCTGCCTGTTGGGATGCTGTGACGGTGGGACCACGCTGGCCATCACACGCCGATTACCCGATGAAAAAGGGTCCCAAAACATGACCTTCTTGCGACATGTCACCGTAAACGATGTGCCTGAAATTCTGACCTTATTACAAAACCTGCCCTCGTCAGGCAGGTGACGTTTTCCCGCCTTTGGCAAAGAGCAACACCGGATTTCGACTGTGAAGCGGCTTATCCTTTAAAGGGATCCAATAATCTTTTACCAGGATCTCCGTGGTTGCTGTTTTTTGAAAGCCTTGTTGTTCAAGGATTTCTAGCTTTTGCTTCTGAAAATCATAGGCTTGGACCGTAATTTTGGCATGCTGGCAACTCTTATAGATCTGCTCAATCCCAAACAAGACCAGATCTTCGGTGCCGTCCTCCCAGGCCGGACTGATGAGAAGCGACAGATCATAGTGTTTATAATCCCAAGTCGAAATGGAGACACTCCCGTAAAGATAGTCATGACTGCCTTGAGACACCACCCATCGTTTGCTGAATTCACCCTGAAGATTCCGCTTAAGCCTTTCGGCAAAGCCTGGGACAAAGTCTTCAGGGGAACGTCTCAGGCTCACACGAAGTTCGGGCAACAGGGTTTCAGAGTGTAGTTCCTGAAGCTCCCGAGCGTCTGATGATTTGGCTTCTCGAATTCCCTGGATAAATCGCCCTTTTTCGGGCGTGTTGTTATTGGGGCGCTCTAACTGATAGGTATGCATCTTGGTACAGTGACGAAACCCACACTCTTTGAGTAACGCCAGTCCCTCTGTATAATGCGGATCGGCATAGGCCAGAAAGGTTTCGACCCCCATGGCCCCAAACTTGTTAATGACATAATAAATCAACTGTTTCCCGACGTCATAAGCCGAATAGTAGTCCGGATCGATAATGACCTGCTCAATTTTCCAGCGATCCTGGCGGTGTCCGTCCCGGCTCAGCCAAATCAGCCCTAAGACTTTGCCTTCAGCGGTCGCCACATAGATACTGGGTAAAAATTTTAACCGCAGGGGTAAGAACTGACTGATAAAGTGAAACGGCATGTATAAGGTCTGATAGCGTTCCAACACCGGATAGCTGAATTCATCACCGCTAAACCGCTCCAGAAGGGACAAAACCTGTTTGCATTCCTTGTTCCCTAAGCTCCGAATCTTGGCCATCGTGCTATAATACAGACCTTAATGTTACTCAATGATACCATATACCGGGTTTTGAAGAAGTCAACCATGGCGGCAAAAGCAAAAAATACACAAAAAGCAGGAGCGCCGAAGAAGACGATTACAGTGAATCGTCGGGCGTATCACGAGTATCACGTCCTGGAAACCATGGAAACCGGGATTGTGCTTACGGGAACAGAAATTAAATCCATTCGCCAGGGAAAAGTTTCCATTGTCGATGGGTTTGCCCGAATTGAAAACCACGAACTCTATTTATATGGATCTCAAATTGCCAGCTACGCGCAAGGCAACATCCATAATCATGCCCAGGATCGGGTTCGGAAATTGCTGATTCACCGCCAAGAGCTTCGCCGTTTAATCGGAAAAACCAAAGAAGAAGGCTTAACGTTGATTCCCTTGAAACTGTATTTTTCAAAAGCATGGGTGAAAGTGGAACTAGGCCTTTGTAAAGGGAAAAAACTGTACGATAAGCGGGACGCCATCAAGCAACGTGAAAGCAAGCGGGAAATTGAGCGATCTGTCAAACAATACCGATAAGCCTTAAGAAAAGGTGGTAACAGGCTGATTCTTGGCCAGTTGAATCGCCACCTGAACCGCCTCCCAAAGACTCTCTTCACTGGCAACCCCTTGCCCGGCAATATCAAACCCTGTGCCATGGCCGACAGACGTTCGAATAAACGGTAAGCCAATGGTCACATTCACGGCTTTTAATCCGGCCAAAAGCTTAAAGGGAATAAGCCCTTGATCGTGATACATGGCCACAATGGCGTCATAGCCAGGATGGTTCACATCAAAGCCTCTAAAAAAGGCATCTGCCGGAAAAGGGCCTTCCATATCAGCCATTTTGGTTTGATTAAACGTTTTCATTAAGGGCACGAGGATTTGAGACTCCTCTTCACCACCAATTTCACCGGCATGGGGATTCACTCCCAGGAGCGCAATTTTGGGAATGGGTAAGCCGACTTGGTTTTGAAGAAATCGGCATAGAATCTCCAGGCTTTTATGACTATCCATTTGTCGAAGGGCAGCACTCACTTGTGCTAAAGGAATATGCCTGGTCAAAAGCAAGAGCCGAAAATTGCGATAGACAAAGAGCATTTCAGCCTGGTGCCGTTGATGGGGATAATAACAATTGGCCAACTGCTCCAGAATTTCAGTGTGGCCACTGGCCGGAATCCCCGCATCAACCAGATGGTTTTTGGCAATGGGCCCGGTCACCAATCCTTGCGCCTGTCCTGAGAGGATTAATTCAACGGCCTGCTCAATTGCCTGGTAAGAAATTTCACCAGGCAAAGTACCGGCCACATCAAGGTACTCAAATTGATCGGTCTGGGGAATAGGTCTATTTAACAGACAAGATGCTTTTTCCAGGGCCTTATATGAACCCACAATCTTAAACCGGATATCCGGCAATTGATTGCTGGCCTGGGCCAAGAATTTAAGCGTGATTTCAGGGCCTATGCCTTCCGGGTCCCCTGGGGTCAGGCATAACGTGAGCTGGTCCTTATTATTGACATTGCCATTATTGGCACTGAACGACATGACTTTCCAGTCTTTTCAGGTTTTGGCAGATGTTAAACAAACTCATGGCGGTTCCAAATCCCCCGGATTTGGTGACAATCCAACGGGCCTTATCATCAATCATCAAGGGAATCGATGTCTCAATCTGATCAATAATTTGAAGGGAGCGCGTCCCAATGGTTTTACACACCATGTTGGCGGTTTCGCCCCCGGATAAAATGAGCTTGGCTGAAGCTTGGGATAAAACCTGTTGGGTCACTTTGGCCAATAACATGGATGCCAAGGCTGAGGTTTGATGAGAAGAAAGCTCTTGCTCTTCGCCTAAAATAATGGTTTTTTGAATGCTCTCTGCATCAAGAGAGGTTGAAATAATGACGGATACCTGTCGCTTCAGGGCGTCAATGATTTGCATCACTTCTTGATCCGTGTTTTCCAGACCCAGGATTTGCGTGGGTGAAAAATTAATCACCAGCAACTCACCTTCAGGCTGATAATCCGAATAATGGGCCATCAGGGTTTGAACCTGTTTTCGGGTATTCTGACTTGCCGTTCCAATCACCAACAGAATGGGGTCCGTATCAATCACCAAGTGAGGCCGGGCAGGACGCTCAATCTGAGGGATCCATTTTTTGCTGAGCGCTTTGGCAAGACCGGCAGAACCACAAGGCAATACCTCAAACTCAGAAGGCATTTTGTTAATGGCAAGACTAATTTGTTCTAAATCCGTATCGGAGCAGGCATCCACCACAATCAGTTTTTTATTTTGCTGAATCTGCTCCTGAAGTGCCTTCAAAATGGGGCCAGCCCCATCGATGACCTTCGATAACGGGACATAACCCACAATCGCCGGATCAGACGTCTTCCCCAATAATGTTGGCAAGTGGGATTCCCGAACGGGAAATAACGGATCACGCGCCGTTTCCGTTTGGCCAATGGGTAAGCCTCGGACCAATTGATAACCGCCCACCGTAATTCGACCTTCATCCGGGTAGGCCGGGACAATAATCGCCGCCTTCCATCGAAGTTCATCCAGAATCGCCAGACATTCCTGGGCAACATGGCCCCGCATTGTCGAATCAATCTTTTTATAATACCGATCAATAGAGGCCTGTTCACGAAGAAAATGAACGGATTTTCGAACGGCCGCAATGGCGTCAAAGGATTCCAGATGCCGGGAGTCCGTATTGACAACCCAGGTATGGGTGCTGGCTGAAGCGGATGCCATGGTGTAATCCAACAGGATTCGGATGTTATCCCCCTCCAGATAGAATTGGAGCGCCGTATCGCAAGAGCCCGTCAGGTCATCTGCAATAATGCCAATGGATTCACCAGGGATTTGCATGGTTTATGTTCCGCTACTGCTACGATTAAAAGGGCGCCCTTTCAGGGGACCCACCGCCAGCATAACTGCCCATTTCATTATCCCGTTTGCTTCCCAAAAATTTAACATCGGAAGCCACGATTGAGAGCATATCCCGTTCGTTGCCCGCATCATCTTTCCACTGGCGGACACTCAGGCGACCGTTTACAGCGACTTCTCGGCCTTTTTTGAGATATTCCCCAACCACTTCAGCCGTGCGGCCCCAGGCTTCGATATTAAACCAATCGGTTTCACGATTATCCCGACCGCCCCGATTGACGGCTAAAGAAAATTTGGCTTTAACGCTCCCGGAGTCAAAATATTTGAGTTCCGGATCCTGGCCCGTGCGGCCCACAATGGTGACGCTATTCAGTCCCCCTTGAAGTTTGTCATTTTCAGCCATGGCGCTTCCTTGTCTATGATTAAAATCATTGGATGCTATATTATACGCAAAGCACTCCATGACAGCAAATCCCTTGCCTCATGGGCAAAGACACCCCCAAAAACCATGTCCTGTCCAAAAGAAAAAGTGAGACGATTAGCCCGTTAGTGAAGCGGGCATCATTTCCGTTAAAGCCATCAGCTCTTCAACTTTGGTCAGATCCACTGTCGGGGTCAAATCTTGAGAAATCACTGATGATTTTTTAAGGCTTTCCGACAGAATCATGCCATCGGCTGCCGATAAATAAGGCTTTACTTGGGGAAGAGGATGGGGACAATCATAAAAAACAGGCGCATCAATGGCTTCACAAACCGATTGAATCTCCGCTGGGGTCAAGTTGACATCCGTGAGGATAATCCCATCTGCCCCACCCACATCAATGGCTTGTTTGGCAAGGGCTTTCAAAGAAAGTGCTTCAGTAGACGCCCCACCAATCAATGGCAAGGTTTTTTCGAGAGAGACATCAGCATAAATTGCAATACCTTCTACTTGCAGTTTTTGTTTATAGGCTGCCAGATCCCGAAATTTACCTTGTAAAATACCGCTTTCCGATAAAGCCGCCCCAGTCAACAGCCCCACACGAATAAAACGGGCGCCCACATTCATGGCAATGGCCAAGGCTGTTTCCGGATCATTTTTGAGGACACTGACCCCAATGGGCAGATGGGTAAAGTGCATAATTCGCCGGATGATTAGCCCCATCGCAATGGCTCCTGCCGGATCCATGCGGTCTGAAACATAGGGAGTATCAAAGGTGTTTTCCACCAAAATGCCATTGATTCCACCCGTGGCCAGCGCTGTGGCCTCCTGTTCGGCACGGGCAATCACTTTATCAATCCGCCCTTTCCAGCTAATAGACCCAGGAAGGGGCAACAATTGGAGGACACCAATAAGGGGTTTTGGCTTTTGAAAGACTTCAGAATTCATAATGTTTATTTTAATCTGTGATTACAGAAAATAAAGAGCTAACCATGCGAGAACCCATTATTGCCATTATCGGCCGACCCAACGTCGGTAAATCCACTTTAGTCAACCGAATTGTCGGTGCCCGTAAAGCAATCGTAGATGATTTACCGGGCGTCACCCGAGATCGGGCCTATTATGATGCAGAATGGCAAGATCAGCACTTTACCGTTGTGGATACCGGTGGCCTGGTTCCCAGGGAACACGAGGAATTTACGAGCCAAATCAACCAGCAAGTCGATGTCGCATTGGAAGAAGCCGATGTGGTGATCCTGGTGGTTGACGGTCAGGCCGGTGTCACGGCTTTGGATGAGGAAATTGTCAAACAAATACGGCCATTAAAAAAACCCGTCTTGATTGCCGTCAATAAAATTGATAACCGTGAGCAGTTAGGCCTTGTCCCGGAGTTCTATCAACTGGGTTTAAGTAGCGAACTTATTCCTATTTCAGCCATGCATGGCACCGTAGGCGTCGGCGATTTATTGGATAAAGTGATGACAGCGGTCCAGGACCTCAACAACCCTGAGATCAGCATGCAGCCTCCTGAAACCAGCGCCATTCGCATTGCTTTCGTGGGACGCCCGAATGTTGGCAAATCCTCTCTCGTCAACAGACTGCTTGGCGAAGAGCGGACCATTGTCAGTGACATCCCCGGAACGACCCGAGATGCCATTGATTCTGAAGTCCTCTGGCATGATCATGACTTTGTTCTTGTGGATACCGCAGGGATTCGCCGAAAATCCAAAGTCTCCTACGGGGTGGAACTCTTCTCGGTGGATCGAGCCATACGTTCCTTAAAACGGGCAGATGTGACGGTCTTGGTCATTGAGGCCATTGAAGGCGTTACGGATCAGGATAAACGCATTATTGAAACCAGCAATCAATACGGGAAGGCTCTGATTATCGTGGTAAACAAATGGGATTTGGTTGAGGCCAAAACCCCCAAATCCACCAAGGAATTTATAAAGGAAATTCAGCATGAGGCTCCTCATGGCCGGTTTGCCCCCATTGTGTTTACCAGCGCCAAAACAGGCCAACGGGTCGAAAAAGTCTTTGAACTCGCCTTAAAAGTCTACGAGAACAATCACCGTCGGATTCAAACCAGTGTGGTAAACCAGGTTTTGCTGGAAGCCTACACCTTATCCCCACCACCACCCTTAAAGAACAAACGGTTCAAAATTTATTATGGCACCCAGGTGGATGTGGCCCCGCCGACATTCCTCTTGTTTGTCAACAGTGATAAACTGCTCAAAGAGTCCTATCGTCGATATTTAGAACATCGCTTACGAGAAAATATCGATTTTGAAGGAAGCCCAGTCGTACTGGCTTGTCGTAGTAAGGATGAGAAGGATACCAAGGGTTGATTTGGGAAGCGACCATTTACATCATTGCCTCTTACCTGATTGGCTCGATTCCAACAGGCTACATTATTGCCAAAAAGCTGAAAGGAATTGATATTCGAGAGCATGGCAGCGGGAATGTTGGCGCAACCAATGTCAAACGAGTAGTGGGTTCAAAAGCAGGCCTTGCCACCTTAATTTTAGATTGTCTAAAAGGGTTTATTCCAGTCAGTATTGCCATGGCGATTTTTCGACCGCCGGTTGACCCCTATCAATTGGTCCCGGTCCTGTCAGCCATTGCGGTGGTATTGGGCCATAGCAAATCGATTTATATCGGTTTTAGCGGCGGCAAATCCGTCATTACCAGCCTCGGCGTGTTTCTGGCCCTAGAGCCCTTGGCGGCTTTAATATCCGCCCTTGTCGCTATTTCTGTCATTAAAATGACCCGTTACGTATCCCTAGGCTCAATGATTGGGGCCATTTTACTCCCGACACTGGTCTGGGTTTTTCATCGCCCCTTAAGCCACCTCATTGTGACAACCTTGACGGGGCTGTATATTATTTACTTACATCGCAGTAACATCAAACGTTTGGTTCAACATCAGGAGAATCAATTATGAGAATCGGCGTGCTTGGGGCAGGTAGCTGGGGGCTCACATTGGCTTGGCTTTGGGGCACTTTTCCCTCACAAGAAGAACCCAACGATGTTTGGCTGTGGGATCGAAACCCTGAAAAGATCCATGCCATGAGAGCGAACCGAACGATTACCTTCCCCTTGGAGGTTCAAATCCCGGACTCGGTCGATTTGGTTGAGGATCTGGCCTCTGCTTTAGCTGGAACCGATATTGTGGCGTTGGCCGTCACTGCCGAAGGCACCCGATCCGTTTGCCAGATGCTTGCAGAGGCAGGGCTATCCTCATCCGTCATTGTGGTGAACACCTCAAAAGGCATTGAATTTCCCACCTTAAAACGGCTTTCCATTGTCATCCAGGAAGAACTTCCCCGAAACCCTCAAGCTGTGTTATCGGGACCAACCCTTGCCAAAGAGATCCTGAAAGGCTTGCCCACAGCCGCCTCGATTGCATCTGATGATTTGGATCTAGCGGAGCAACTCCAGACTTGGCTCAGTTGTGATTATCATTTAAGGCTTTATTCCAACCCTGACGTGACAGGGGTTGAACTCGGCGGGGCCTTGAAAAATATTTTTGCCATCAGCAGCGGCTATATTTCCGCCAAAAGACTGGGGGACAATGCCCGTGCTGCGCTATTGACCAGAGGTCTTGCGGAAATGACCCGGTTTAGCATTACCTTAGGCGCCCAAGAAATGACACTTTACGGCTTAAGTGGCCTTGGGGATTTGCTTGCCACCAGTAACAGCCCTTTAAGCCGAAATTATCAGGTGGGCTATATGTTGGCCCAAGGCAAAACCTTACCGGATATTCTCAGTGAACTGAAAGTGGTGGCAGAAGGCGTTTCAACGGCCCGTGCGGTTTACCGGATTGCCCAAAAGCTGGACCTGGATATGCCCATTACCCAGGAAATTAACCGTGCCCTGTTTGAAACCCTATCTGAAGATAGCTTTATTAAAAGCCTGATGAGCCGTAAACTGAAATCCGAAAAAGTCCAACTCCCGCTCTAACCGTTTTCATAAACTAGGTCTCTTCCAATTTTAATATTTACATTTTGTTACAAACTATCATCCTAGTGGTTTAACAGGTTTTATAACACTATTAGAATACTAAAACGTTTCGATTGATTGAGGGATGAAGAAAATGACAATGGCGTTACAAACTGGATTTTCGACAGCACTCTCCTCTAGGGCAGCCAACGCCCCGCGTTTTGGCTGGAAGCTTCCAAATCTTCCAAATTTGAGAGGCCTATTCTCTAGGGATGGTCATTCTGGCGATACAATAACAACACAATCAGGACCCTCTGCTGCTAATGGCCTACCATCTTCAGGCGGCGATGGTGCAGACGAGGATGGACCAGTTACCTCTGCATTTAAGGTCGTCCATCAACGTGTAGCCGAGTATCACAAAACGCTCACAGACAAAATCTTAGCGAAAGTCCCTCAAGATTATGATGGGCGGGCAGCGCTCGAAAAAGAATTAAATGCTTTTGGAGAGGAGCTCCAACAGGTATTAGCCAGTATTAAAACACTTGTTGATCATTTCAAGCAGGCTCTAAAAGATGTTTGGGATGGCATCATGTGGCATCCTCCTAAAGAAGCGCAACCAGCACCTGGAGGAGCGACTGGAATGGATGACCATTCTGATGATGCCTCATCTCAAGGGGTTGTGACGGCATAAAAGAGTCTCTTAAAAGCCCCATTGCCGGGGATCCGTCAGAGCGCTTTCACCCAAATCCAGGATTTTTGCGACCTGCAATTGCGCATCGCTAAGTAGCGTTGTGTTTAAAGCGCCTAGGTTTTCCTGTAATTGTTCTGGGTGAATGACACCTGTCAAAACAGTGGCAACCTGGGGATGGCTTAAGACAAAGAGCAGGGCAATTTGAGGAACGGATAAGGATTTCCGGTCAAAATAGGCCGGGAGACCTTGCGTCTTTTCAGCCAGGGCCTTTAAAGATTCAGGCAAGGTCGATGAATCAGAACCAATGGCCCCTTTCAACATGGCCGATCGAATAATCAATCCCGCTTGGGCCTCTTTTGCCTGTTCGAATATCGGCAAAAGGCTTTGGTTCAACAGATTAAATTCCACCTGAACCGTATGCCAATACCGTTGGCTCAACGCAAACTGGGGTGCCTCAACCCCATAAGTGGTAACACCCTGAAATCGAATCCATTCTTTACCACGGGCATAGGCCAGCGTATCCAGGAGCGCTTCTCGTTTCAGTAACTTAACCGTCGCATTATGAACCTGCATCAGTTCAATGGTTTCTCGATCCAAGGCCCGTCGTGAGCCTTCAATGCTGTCTTTAATCTGCTTGACCAACTCTTCATCGCTCATCTCTTCCGATAAAGGATCCAGCTTCGTAGCCACATAAACCTCTCGAGATTGCTTTTTCAGGGCTTTACCGATAATGGTTTCGCTATCACCATAACTTCTGGCCGTATCTAAAACATTAATCCCGGCTTGGAGGGCTTGATGAATGATGGTCATGGCTTCTGTTTCTGAGAGAGAGGGCAGTTTACCTGAGGCATCCGGTAACCCATAGGGTAAGCCCAATTGGACGGTACCCAAACTAATTTCAGACACCTGAAGGCCGGTTTTTCCCAAAGGGCGATAGCGCATTAAATAATCGTAAAGCCTCCATCCACCACCAGGTTATGTCCCGTTACATACGAAGAGGCCTTGGACGCCAGAAAAATCAACGGCCCTCGGATCTCTTCCCGGCGCATCATCCGTTCCATCGGGGTTCGGCCTGTGTAGTTTTGTCGAAATTCCGTATGGGCATTGGTCGGGTCTTCCACCCCGCCTGGGGTAATGGCGTTCACTCTAATATTATGCCTAGCCCAATAGGCAGCTAAATAGCGGGTCAACTGAAGCACAGCCGCTTTCCCAGTGCCATAGGCCACAGAACTGTTTAAGCCCGAGTCCCCGTAAATCCTTTGATCCGCTGCAACCAGGCCGTATACCGAAGCAATATTAATGATGTTTCCTTTCCCCTGTTGGGTCATTAATTGCCCCGCCTTCTGACAGCAGAGAAACATCCCGGTCACGATATTATGCAACGTCTGATCCCAAGTCACTTCGGACAAGGTCTCGACAGGCTCAGCGGTATTCCCGGTAATGTTATTAATGAGAATATCCAACCGTCCAAAGTGGGATTGAATGTCAGAGAAGGCTTTTTCAATCTCCGACTCACTTTGAAAATCCATCGATAAAACCAAAGCATCGCTCTCCCGTCGCTGCGTAGAAAGCTCGGAGCGTAACGTTTGTAAGGGGCCTTTATTTCGAGCAATCAGAACCAGATTTGCCCCCATATCATTAAGGGCAAACGCCATTTCCCGTCCCAAGCGTCCGGTAGCCCCCGTGACAACAGCCACTTGTCCATTTAACTCAAACAAGGCCGCAGTTGGATTCGAAGACACTGATGGGACCCTCTCTTAACAAACTGTTAGATAGTTAGAAGGCATTTCCAGGATTCATAAGGCCTTTATGCTTAATGTCCCAGCACATAGGTGTTGAGATCATTCCACAAGATCAGGCACATCAGCCCCAGAAGCACCACAAAACTAAACTGAACCACTTTCTCCTGAAGCTCCTTTTTGAGGGGATGACCTTGGATACGCTCAAAGAACATAAAGAGCAAGTGGCCACCATCCAGCATGGGGACCGGCAAAATATTCATGATGGCCAAAATGACACTGATCAAGGCGGTAATCACCAGGCCTTCGGATAATCCGAAAATTTGAATCATCTGGCCGCCTTGCTTAATAATGCCCACTGGGCCAGAAACTTCTTTGGCACTTCGTTTTCCGGTGAGAATTTCTCCCATGGCCTGGAAGTTCATCACCATTTTCTCCTGGAGAAACGTGTAGGCCTTGGTCAAGACTTCACCAGGCTGCTTCACCGGCACATATTTATGATAAAAAGACAAGGCCAAATCAATTTTACCGGCCTTGTTGGGGGTAATGTAAATGGTTTTTTCCTGTTGTTGTCGCTCAAT